>JADFOF010000336.1 GCA_022563015.1 Planctomycetota bacterium | reverse complement strand
AGGCCACCACCGACCACTACAAGGGCCGGATCGTGACCTGGACCAGCGGGGTGCTGAACGGGCAGTCGTCGGACATCACGGCGTACGTGGGCACCAACGGCGTGCTGACGTACACGGCGGTGACGGAGGCACCGTCCGCCACAGACAGCTTTGTGATTACCTGATTATGCCAACCATGAGCGGCACAGCCCAGACGCAGTTCGCATTCGGCGGCTACGGCACGCGCCGGTACGGGTCGTTCGCGGACAAGGCGCTGGTGGGTTCGCAGACCACACGCGCCGTCACGATCAGGGTCGGGCAGGATCCCGGCGTGACCGTGAACGTGGGCCAAGACCCAGGCGTGACCGTGGGCGTCGGGCAGGATCCGGGGGTGTCGATTGGAGTGTGATGCTGAACATGACGTGTGCTCAATGTGCAACGGTACGAAGAGATATCGCATTATGGAGCGGTACTTCGCGCACCCACGCGAGGGTGACGTTCCGTGCCCGCGGTGCTGCGTGCCGGCGAATGAGAAGCTGGCGCCCAAACGAGAATACGAGGCGATGCGGGGCATCCTCACAACAGCAGGGGGATCAGGTGGGTGAGTTTCCGTCCAAAGAGCACCAGTTCCAGCCCGGCAAGTCCGGCAACCCCGGCGGGCGTCCGAAGGGCATACTCACCGACCGGCTGCGTGTGCTGGTGGAAAAGGACGACGGGCAGTTGGCCGACGATCTGGTTTCGGCGGCAACCAAGGCTGCGCTCAAGGGTGACTTCCGGTTCTGGGAGATGATTATGGATCGTGTGGATGGACCGCTGAAGCAGCGAATCGAGGCATCGCTGGTGATGTTCGCCAAAGCGATCGATCGGGAGGATTTCGATGGCGCTTGAGGCTGCATCAGTCGAGTGGGTGGACGCGCCGATTGACGGTGACGACCGGCCGTACGTTTCGCAGGGCCGCATCCGCCAACTGTTCGACCGTCGCCGCGAGCTTGAGATCCTGGTCGAGGGTCCGGCTGGCACGGGCAAAACGCGCTCGTTGCTGGAGCTCGTCAACGCTCGGTGTATGAAGTTCCCAGGCTCGCGGCACCTGCTCTTGCGCAAGACCCGCTCCTCGCTCACCGACTCGGTGCTGGTCATATTCGAGGACAAGGTGATCCCGATGGGCTCGCCGATGGTCACGGGCGCTCATCGGCGCTTCCGTCACTCGTACGACTACCCGAACGGGTCCGTGATCGTCTGCGGCGGCCTGGACAACGTGGAGCGGACGTTCTCGACCGAGTACGACACGGTGAGCGTGTTCGAGGCCACGGAGGCGACCCGGAACGACTGGGAGCTGCTGCTGCGGGCGCTGCGCAACAAGGCGATGCCCGATCCCGAAACGGGCAGGCCGTTCCATCAGGCACTCGCAGATTGCAACCCGTCCGACCCGCTCCACTGGCTCAACCAGCGCGCGGCCTCGGACATGATGGTGCGGATATGCACTCGGCACGAGGACAACCCGCTCTTCTACAACGAGGCGACGGAGACCTGGACCGAGCTCGGCAGGACATACCTCGCCACGCTGGACCGCATGAGCGGACACCGGCGCGAGCGGCTTCGGTACGGACGATGGGTTCAGGCCGAGGGCGTGATCTACGAGGGCTTCGATTCGGCCGTCCACGTGATCGACAGGTTCGAGATCCCGGAGGACTGGCCGATCATGCGCTCGATCGACTTCGGGTTCACCAACCCGTTCGTCTGCCAGTGGTGGGCGCTCGACCCGGACGGGCGGATGTACCTCACCCGCGAGCTGTACCACACGCAGCGGATCGTGGCGGACCACGCCAGGCGGATCGTGGCGCTGTCGCCGCGCGCGTCCTATCGCACGATCGCCGACCACGACGCGGAGGGCCGGGCCACGCTCGAGCGAGAGGGCATACTCACCGAAGCGGCCGAGAAGTCCGTGCTCGAAGGCATCGACGCCGTTACGGCGCGGCTCCAGGTTCAGGACGACGGTCGGCCCCGGATCTTCTTCTTTCGCGACGCGCTGGTCGAGCGGGACGGGTCGCTCGCGGAGGCAAGCAAGCCGACGTGCACGGTCGAAGAGTTCGGCCGGTACATCTGGGACGTGCCAAAGCACGGGCGGGTGGTACGCGAGCAGCCGGTGAAGGAGGACGATCACGGCCTAGACGCTGTCAGGTATGCCGTCATGGCGCTGGATGCGACAGTGCCCGCTTCGGTCTCGATCGCGTACCGCACCGCGGGGCCGGGGACGAAGCGGCATCTGGGGATCCCGGCGAGCCCGCAGAAAGAGGCGCCCGATGAGTGCTCGGCGTGCGGCCAGAAGCTCGGGGGCCTTGAGGTCAAAGACGGAAAGATCACCTGCCCTGGGTGCGGGGCGCAGTACGAGCACGAGACTGTCCGTGCGTATTGGGACCGCCAGCGCCAGGATCCGAACTTCGGATTCCCTGCTCGGCGTGGGCGGCGCTGGTAGCGTCCGGCGTCGGGAGAGCAACGGGCGCTATCGTGCCGGAGGAGAACTGCTAGAAGTTGGGAAGCGCTCCAAAAACGGTCGTCTGCAGCTCTTTCCAATGAGCGGGATTGGCGCGCCCGTCCTTCAACCAGTGGTAGTCCCAAATCCCCTGAAGCGCCCACGGGACCGAGGTTTCCCCGAGCACGCCTGCAGGCACTATGACATGATCGTGGAGGATCAGCAAGCCGATTCCTGCACGGGTTGCTCCGATCCAGTTTGACAGGCGCCCAAGTTCCTGTGCTCGAAACTGCTTTCCTCTCCACCCGATGATGCGCCTGAGTTCGTCCGCCGGAACATGCCTTCTGACGGGTTCGTGGGTGGGATTCACGGCCACAGAAATGTCGATTACCATTGCACCGCCAACCTCCTCGGAGGATCCGACCTGACTGGCGGCCTTGCGCACGGCGTCTTCAAGTCGGTTCAGACTGGTGATTCGCTTGGCCTCGATACTCCACTTCTCTACTTTGGTGGACACAATCCAGTCGGCGCCGTCGTTTGACACACGTTCGACCGAAAGACAAGCCCGCACCGCGAGCGCCGCGATGAACAGCTCTAACTGCTCATCCCGCCCCGGCGTGTG
>JADFOF010000040.1 GCA_022563015.1 Planctomycetota bacterium | reverse complement strand
GGCGATCAAGCGTGCGCCGTCTGGAGGGACGCCAAGTCCGAGCCCCGGACGCCGAGTCTGAACCCGGACGCCGAGTCTGAGCCCGCTGCGGGCGAAGGCTCGGATCGCGCGTCATGGGAAACACCCGAGCCTCCGCTCCTGCGAGCCGCGACTGGGAACGAGCGGGTCGGACAGGGAATTGAGAATCGCTCCCTGCCGGTCGCGGCTCGTATGGGATTGCATTGCGACAACGAGGCACGACCGGGAGGGAGTGCTCTGGGTGTGTCGAGCGCGAAAGTGGTCGTCGAACCACCGCTCCCCGCCGGTCGCGGCTCGTCCCTGCGCCAGACTCGGCAACTGCGCCGTTTCGTGCTGCGCGGCGCGTGCGCGACTGAACGGTCGCGCTACAATCCTCGCGACCAGCCACGACTCACCGAACGAGGACCACGATGCCGAGTCTGCCCAGCTTCGCCACGCCAAGGGGCTATCTCACCCAGCGGATCCCCACCTTCCCGTGGGCGGACCCGAAAGATCGGCACGTCGTCGGCTACGACGAGTATGTGAAGACGGGCGGGTACGTCGGGCTGCGCAAGGCCCTTGCCATGAAGCCCGGCGAGGTCACCGACGAGGTCAAGAAATCGGTCGTCCGCGGGCGGGGCGGGGCCGGGTTCCCCTGCGGGGTCAAGTGGACGTTCCTGCCCAAGGTCGACGAGGGACAGGAGGGCGATGTCCGCGCCATCGGGCAGCGCTACATCGCTGTCAACGCCGACGAATCCGAGCCGGGCACGTTCAAGGATCGGCTGCTGCTCGACTTCGACCCGCACCTGATGCTCGAGGGGATCGCGATCTGCTGCTACGCCTGCCGCATCTCGATTGCATACGTCTTCATCCGCGGCGAGTACTACCTCCAGACCCGGGTGCTCGAAGCGGCGCTCAAGGAGGCGTATGAGCACAAGGTCTTCGGCGGCCGGGGGCTGCTCGACGGCACGACCACCGGCATGGGCAAGCCCTGGGCGGTCGAGTGCTACGTCCACCGCGGCGCGGGCGCGTATATCTGCGGCGAGGAGACGGGATTGCTCGAGGCGCTCGAGGGCAAGCGGGGCTGGCCTCGCGTCAAGCCGCCCTTCCCAGCCGTCAAGGGGCTGTTCGGCAAGCCCACCATCGTCAACAACGTCGAGACGCTCGCCCACCTCCCGTTCATCATGGACGAGGGGGCCGAGGCGTTCATGCAGCAGGGGTGCGAGAGCACGATCGGCGGGCCACCCAGCTATGGCACCAAGCTCATGGGTGTGAGCGGGCATGTCGAACGGCCCGGAGTGTACGAGTGCGAGCTGGGCATCCCCCTGCGCACGCTCGTCGAGCAATACTGCGGCGGGATGCGCGGCGGCAAGAAGTACAAGGGCGCGATCGCCGGCGGCATCAGCACCGGAATCCTCGGCCCCGACCAGTTCGACGCCGAGCTCGACTTCGACATCGGCACAAAGTACAACGTGCTGGGCCTGGGCACGGCGTGCCCGACCGTGTTCGACGAGGACACGGATATGGTCGCGGTGGCTCGCAATATCGCGCGGTTCTTCAAGCACGAGAGCTGCGGGCAGTGCACGCCCTGCCGCGAGGGCAGCGGGTGGCTGTACCAGCTCATGTGCCGAATCGAGCAGGGCGACGCGAAGACCACCGACCTCGATCTGGCGCTCGAAATCGCCACCGGCATGGGCGCGATGCCGGGAACGACGATCTGCGGCCTGGCGGACGGCAACAACTGGGCCATCCGCACCATCATGAACAAGTACCGCGCCGAGTTCGAGGCCAGGGTCAAGCCGAGCTACGTGGCGGTCAACGTGACGGTCGGGGCGGGAGCGAAGGGTTAGCAGAACCGCTCCTTCCCAGTCTCGGCTCGTATCGGACGCGACGCGTTGATTGAGGCCGCGCTAGCGGTGCGAGAGCTTTGCCAGCGCGGGGAGGATGATCGCAGCGTGGAGCGAGAGGACATAGACGGGCGCGGGGGGGTAGCCGAGTTGGATCTCGCGCGCGATGAGGCCGACCGATTCCATTTGCCTGAGCGAGCGTGCCAGGGCGCGGTCGGTGATGTTTGGCAGGAGGCGTTTGAGCTCGCTGAAGCGTCGGGCGCCGGTGCGGATCGCCAGCAGCACGGGCAGGGTCCACTTGCGCAGCGCCAGGTCGCGCAGGAGGAGCGAATCGAGGGCGGCGAGCAGGTCGGCGCAGGCCGGTGCCAGCGACGCGCCGGACCGCGTGAGGAGGTACTCCGGTCGCAGCGGGTGCCCGTAGCCCGGGTTTCTGGCGACGAGCCCGGCGGCGATGAGGGCCTCGAGCGTCCGGACCAGCGTCGAGCGACCCACCCCGAGCCTGTTGACCAGCGCCACGAACTTGGAGCCCCGCGAGCGGTGCAGCTCGGCCAGCACAGGGATGGCCCAGCGTCGATGGACGAGGCGGAGCAGGGCGGAAATATCGGAAGAATCGGCCATGAGAGGACGTGAGAGCGGGTTTTCGGTGGAGAGCGCTGCCGGCCTTGCGATCGGGCATGCGGCCGTCTTGACATGAAAGTATAGGTGCTATACTTTATGCGTGCCACCCCGCAGCAGAATCGGGGTGCCTTGAAAATGGGTCGGGCCCGGAAGTTCGACCTTGGCGGGTCGGTCCTGGCGGATCGACCCGGGTGCGTCGGCCCCGGTGGGTCGGGCCCCGTGCGGCTGCACACGACCACACAAACAACGGAGATCTCAGCATGTCGTCACATCCAGCATCGCCCTTGGGTTTCACAGGTGGGCTCACGCTCTCGATGCAGACCAGGGACCGCAAGAAGGCCCGGCAGTGGTATGAAGACGTGCTCGGGTTCCAGTTCCTGTACGAGGTCGAGGACATCGGCTGGTGTGAACTGGCGACCGAATGCAGCAAGGTCAACATCGGGCTGAGCGAGGTCGAAGAACCCAAGGTGGGGGCTGGACCCGTGCCGACGTTTGGCGTCAGCGACATTGACGATGCGCGGTCGCAGCTCGAAGCCAAGGGCGTGCGCTTCGATGGCGACACGCTGGTGATCCCGGGCATGGTCAAACTCGCCACGTTCTTCGATCTCGACGGCAACGCGCTCATGTTGTTCCAGGATCTGAGCGGGCAGGGGTAAGCGCGCCGCGCCCCCGATACGAGCCGTGCACGGCAGAAAGCGGTCCCGGCACACCCCATGCCGCCCAGAACCGCTCCTTCCCAGTCGCGGCTCGTGCGGGCGGACGCCAGGATCTTGAGTGCCGAAGTTCAGTTCATCGTGATCTTGACGACGCGACCCTTGTCGCGGCGTTTGACCGAGAAGCGCAGCGCTGTCTGGTCTGTGATGAGTGTCTCGAACTGCTCGACGCTGGTGACGGGCTGGTCGTTGACAGCGATGATGATCTCGTAGGGTTTGAGCCCTGCGACGGCGGCCTTTTCGCCCGGTTCGAGTTTGGAAACGATGACGCCCGCGTCCTCTTCGGTGAGCTGGAAGTACCGACGGACCTCGAAGGTCATGTCCCGCACGTCCATGCCGAGCGATTCGGACTCGAAGCGTGACGCGGCGTTGTAGTGGTCGGGGCCCTGCGTCACGGTGAATGGTTCGGAGAACATTTCGCCGTTGCGGAAGACTTCAAGTCGGGCCGACGCGCCGAAGCCGAGATCCGTGAGCGCGCGGTTGAACGCGTTGTCGGCGTTGGGCCAGGGCGTGGGGATCTGATCGAAATACTGCACGGGGATCTGCTCGATGTTCTCCCAGAATGCTTCCATCATGCCGAAGTCGCCCTCGACGCGGAGTTCGAGCGGTCGCGGCTGGCCGTCGGCGTGGACGCGCAGGAGGATGTCGCCCGGTTCGAGGCCCATGCGCTCGGCGGGCGAGCCGGTGTAGACGTAGGTGACGATGGCGCCGATCGAGCCGTCCTGCGTGCGGTCCGAGACGCCGTTGAGACGGGCCAGTTCTCTGTCGAGCCCCTGCAGCTCGACGCCCAGCCATGCCAGACGGTTCTCCTGGTCCTCGCCCAGCGGTCTGTTGTCGGGATCGAACGCGTCGTCGCCACGGGCCGCGGCGTCGAGGATGTACGGCGCGGGCGAGAGCACCGCCCCGCCGCCCCAACGCTCCTCGACCGTGACCTTTTCCCGGCGCTCGATGGGAATGGCGACGAGTCTGCCCTGCGTGTCGAAGAAGAACCGTTTGACGCCGGACTGGTCCGGCCCGTACGGGTTGACCGACCAGTGCTCGGGAAAGAGCATGCCGCGCCACCCGCGGGAGAAACTGCGCATCCACTCGCGACCGACGTACTGGACCCGGTTCTCGCCCTGGACGGTGACCTCGGCGACGATCTGGAGACGGTCGCGTTGATGCGTGATGGCCTCGGGGCTGAGATTGACGAAGAGACTCACCGGGCTGGACAGCTCGACCACGAACGCGCCCCAGTCCTTGAGCGAGCCGACGAACGTAGCTTCGACCGCGCCCTGGCCGGGCAGGAACACGCGGATGCGCTCCATGCGCGCCGTGGTGCGGGGCTTGAACTTGCCGAGCACGATGGCGTGGGTGGCGTCGATGACGACGGCTGGGCCGGTCCACTCCGTCACGTCCGAATCCTCGTCCGCGCCGAACCTGAACATGGCTGCACTCTGCACGCGGGGGCTTCGGAAGTTGACGACGGCGAGCGGGACGATATTCTCGGCCAGGTCGGCGATGCGCGAGGACAGGGCCTCGTACTCCCCGACGGAGATCATGTCCCAGTCGGTCGGCGAGCCCTTCCACGAGCCGTCGGTGGGCAGCTCGCCGGTCATGGTCAGCCCGACCGCCTCGCCCAGTTCGGTCAGGATCAGCGTCTGGGTCGGGACGGACATAAAGGGCGTCTGGTCGGCCCGTCGATGCACGGTCGAGCCCAGCGCCGAGACCTGTGCGTGCCACTGGCCCGTGTTGACGTACTGCACGGCGTGATAAGGACCCTCCTCAGCAGCGACGAACTGCAGCGGCCGAGCGCCGGTCAGCGGCTCGCTCAGCCGAAGCAGCATGCCGTCCTGCCGCACACCGTAGGAAATCACCTCCGCGTCAACCACCTGATCGCCGAACGCGACCTCGATCCGCTCGATGAATCGCGGATGGATCATGATGTCCTCGGTGCACACGATCCCGCCCTCGAGGAGAAAGCCCGGCTCCTCGTGCGGGAACTCCATGCGCAGTGACTCCTCGTGGGGCGGCGGCTGGCCCTTGTCGTAGTGCAGCGTGTACCGCACCTGGACCAGCGACGCGGAGACGCTCTCGGCCAGCGCGGCGTGGATGGCCAGCGCCTCGGGATCGGTCTCTTCCTGTGCCCACGAGTGGGCGACGGCGGCAGAGATGCACGCGGCGGCGAGCAGCGGTTGATTCACGGGGCTTCCTCCTCGGGACATGGATTTCAGACTCATCTCCGCTCGTAATCGCGCGCAAAGTCGAGCACCAGGTGGCGCATCAGCCCGCCGCGGAGCATCACGAAGACGATCTTGTTCTTCCGGTCGATGTTTTCCAGAGACTCTTTGTGGATGGCCGCCACGTCGTCGAGCGTCGCGACGTTCTTGCCGTCGATCTTGAGGATGATGTCGTTCTGTCGAAACTGGGCGCTCCCGGCATTGCCCGGCCACTTCAGGCCGTAGATGAACACCCCCGACGTGCGGTGGAAGTACAGAGCCGGATTGTCGAACTGGTTGATCTCCTTGACGGACAGGTCCCAGCGTTCGAGCGCCAGCTCGTCGCCCTCGACGTCCCCCTTCTCGCGCGGCGTGATCTTGATGGTGATGGTCTCACCGGCGCGCTCGACGACGAACTCGGCGGGCTCGTGCTTGGGCAGCAGCCCGATGAAGCGGCGCACGGCGGGGAGATCCTCGGCGGTGATGGCGTCGAGCGCGTGCCCGTTGACACTGACGATGCGGTCGCGCTGCTGGATGCCGGCCTGTCGGGCGGGGCTCTCCGGGTCGGTCTCGGCCACGATCACGCCGTTGTCGGCGTCGAAGTACATGTTCTTGTTGAAGTCCTTGAGCGGCTGCAGCTGGAGCCCGGTCCAGCTCCAGTTGACCTTGCCGAACTGTTCGAGCTGGTCGATGAGCAGGACGACGGTCTCGCTGGGGATGGCGAAGCCCATGTTGTCGGCCATGCCGCCCATGCCGCGCGAGTTGATGCCCACGATCTCGCCCAGCGTGTTGACCAGGGGGCCGCCCGAGTTGCCCGGGTTGATGGCCGCGTCGGTCTGCAGGTACAGGCTGTACTCGCTGACCTCTTCCAGGAATCTGCGCGTGCAGGAGATGATGCCGATGGAGACGGAACGATTGAGCCCCCAGGGCGCGCCCATGGCCATCACGAAGTCGCCCTCCTGCAGCGTGGTCGAGTCGCCGAAGCGCGCGTACGGGAGTGGCCCGGCCGACTCGTCCAGCTCGAGCTGGAGCAGGGCCAGATCCGTGTCCTGGTCCGAGCCGATGACGCGGGCGTTCCAGTGCCGGCCGTCGGTCAGCAGGCAGCGCACCTCGATCGCCTTGTCGATCACGTGCCAGTTGGTCACGACCTTTCCGTCCGGCGAGATGATGGCGCCGCTGCCCGAGGCCTCGAACGTCTGGCGCTCGCCCCCCTCGGTGGACTCGATCAGAACCTTGATGTAGACGACAGCGGGGAAGACCTTGTCCTTGGCGTGCTGGACCGTGCTGCGAAAGTCGGGCGCGCCGCCCGGCGGCGTCTGCGCGAGCGCGCCGGTCTGGGCCAGCGCTATGGCACACGCGAAGGCTGCGGTTACGAGTGAACGATTCATGATCGAGACTCCGGGTCGATTCAGCAAGGCTCAGGGACGAGACGACGATCGGCACGCGGGGGCCGCTGCCCCGGGCCGGCAAGCACGCCCGACCTGGATACACGGTATACGGGCACCGGGGCTGCCGCGAGCGAATCCCTGTTGTATACCTAATATCTGTGCGGTATCGGGCATTGTTTCGAACTGATATCGGAGAATCGAGCGGCTCTGTTCACACGCCTCGTACCGGTGCAGGGCCAGTTTCATCTCGCGCGGCTGCCGGCACGGGCCGCGCCTTCGCGGGAAGCGCGGGATCGGGCTGCGCTGGTCTCGATGCGGCTTCGGCTCGACGGATAAGGTATCCGCCCGCGAACGCGGTGTAAGGGCGACGGATCATGGCCGGCTCGGACGAGAGAATCTTTGTCGGGCTCGATTTCGGGACCGAATCGGTCCGGGTCGTCGCAGCCGACGCGCGGGGGCGGACGATCGCGTCGGCGGTCGAGCCGTATCGGCACGGGCAGATCGTGCCCGGCTCAACCGCCGCCAAGGAACTGTTCGAGCACCCGCTGCCAGCCTCGTTCGCGCTGCAGCATCCTCACGACTGGATCGAGTCGGCGTCAAAGGCGAGCCGTGACGTCTCGTCACGGATCCCCTCCGGATCGGTCGCGGCGATCGCCGTGGACTTCACAAGCTGCACCATGCTGCCCTGCCGCGCGGACGGCACGCCGGTCTGCCTTGACCGGTTGCATGTACCTGAAGACAGGACCCCTCGCTTGCGCGAGGGGCTCTGTTGCGATCCGCACGCGTGGCCGAAGCTCTGGAAGCATCACGGGGCGGTCGGACAGACCGCGCGGATGAACGAGATCGCGCGCGCCAGGGGCGAGCGGTGGCTTCAACGCTACGGCGGTGTGATCGGGCTCGAATGGCTCTTGCCCAAAGTGCTCGAGGTCATCGAGAACTCACCAGAGGTCGCGGACCAGACCGACATCTGGCTCGAAGCGGGCGACTGGTTCGTCTGGCAACTGGTTGGCGCGCCTTCGGCTGGGGGCGAGGTGACGGCGGAGCGACTCGCGCGCTCGACCTGCCAGGCCGGGTACAAGGCGCTCTGGTCAGAGAGCACGGGCTATCCGGGGGCAGACTATCTCGACGCGGTTCATCCGGAACTGGCGCTCACGGTCGCTGAAAAACTGCCCGGCGTCTTCGTCGCGCCGGGGCGGGTTGCCGGCAGCTTGTGCCCGGCGATGGCCGAACGCCTCGGGCTCGACGCGGGCATACCCGTCAGCGCAGCGATCATCGACGCGCACGCCGGCGTCCCGGGTGCGGGCGTCGGCCGGCCGGCCACCCTGGTCATGGTCATGGGCACCAGCGGGTGCCACATGCTGCTGTCCGAGGTCGATCGCCCCGTGGCCGGCGTCGCGGGCATCGTCCCGGACGGGATCCTGCCCGGATTCGTCGGGTACGAGACCGGCCAGGCCGCCATGGGCGACGCGTTCGACCTGGCGCGCAGGCTCACCGGCGGCGACTTCCACTCCCTCGAGCACGCGGCGAGCGAGATCGCCCCGGGGAGTGACGGCGTGCTCTGCCTGGACTGGTTCAACGGCTGCCGAACACCGATCATGGACGGGTCGCTCCGCGGGGCGTTCTGTGGGCTGTCGCTGGACCACGGCCCGGGGCACCTGTACCGCGCGACGCTGGAAGCCTCGGCGATGGGCCTGCGATGGATCGTGGACACGCTGCGCGAGGGCGGCGTGCCGGTGGACGCGTTCGTCGCCACGGGCGGGCTGCCGCGCAAGAGCGAGCTGTTCATGCACATCGTCGCCTCGGCGCTGGGCTCGCCGGTGGTGATCCACCCCGCGGCCCACGGGTCGGCCCAGGGTGCGGCGATCCTGGCGGCGCTCGCGGCCGGGAGTAGCGGCGGCGGGTTCGACGACCCGGGCGAGGCGGTCGAGTCGATGGCCGGGGCGCGCAGCGCACTGGGCCAAGGGCGCGTCGTCGAGCCCGATGCCCGGTGGACGAGCGCGTACGAGACGTGCTACGAACGATACCGGCGCTTCGCCGCCGCCCTGACCCAGGCACGGTTCGCCTGACGCGATCCGCTATCGAGGATTCATCGGAGAGATCATGCCAAAGTACACAACACCCGAGTCGCCGGAACTGGAACCGCCGCCACCAAAGACGGCTGTGCTCATCGCGTCCGGCGACCTGCGCCAGTCTGCCAACGAGGTCTGCTGGCCCGCCCAACAGGAACTCGAAGCGCAGGCCATCGCAGCGTTCGAGGAGCTTGGCTGGATCCTCGTGCGCCACGACGCGGAGCGCATCGAGCGAGGTCAACTCGCGCACGGCTTCATCGATTCGCAGGCCCGTGGCCGCGAGGTCTTCGCCGAGATTCACCCGGACACGCCGCTCGTCATCGCCCAGGCCGCCTGGCAATACTCGCACCACGTGCTCATCGGGCTGACGCGCCACCGCGGGCCGATCCTCGTGCTGGCGAACTGGTCCGGGCGGTGGCCGGGGCTGGTGGGGGCGCTGAACCTGCGCGGATCGCTGGCCAAGGCGGGCGTGAAGCACGCCTTCCTGTGGGGCGAGGATTTCACTTCGAGCGCCTTTCACGAGAAGCTGGCGACCTGGATGTGCGACGGCACCATCGAGCACGACCAGTCGCACGCCCGGGCCCTGGACCTGCGCACGCTGCCGGACACGGAACGCGCACTGGGCGAGGCGCTGGCCGCGGAATTGAAGCATCGCCCGGCGATCATGGGCGTCTTGGACGAGGGGTGCATGGGCATGTTCAACGCCATCATCCCCGACCACCTGCTCAACCCGACGGGCGTCTTCAAGGAACGCCTGAGCCAGTCCGCCCTGTACTTCGCGATGACGCAGGTTCCGATCGAAGAGGCGCTTGAAACCAGGGCGTGGCTCGATGAGCAGGGGATGCGCTTCGACACCGGCGCCGACGAGGCGACCGACCTGACCGACGCCCAGATCCTCCAGCAGCTGAAGATGTATATCGCCGCGGTCCGGCTCGCCGACGCCTTCGGCTGCGACGCCATCGGGATCCAGTACCAGCAGGGGCTCAGGGACCTGTGCCCGGCCAGCGACCTCGCCGAGGGGCTCTTGAACTGCTCGCTGCGCCCGCCGGTCAAGGCGGTCAGCGGGCCCCATGCCGGCACGGTCATCCGCGAGGGCGAGCCGATCACGCATTTCAACGAGGTGGACGAGTGCGCGGGGCTGGACGGTCTGATCACGCACCGCGTCTGGCGCGCCATGGGCATGCAGCCGGACAACACGCTGCACGACCTGCGCTGGGGCGACTGGTGGGAGCACTCCCTTCCGGTCGTGCCTCGTATGAACGATTCGGCCGAGCGCGATGTCAGCTCAGAGAGCCGACCCACCCAGAGCTCGCCCACCTGGGTGTGGGTCTTCGAGATCTCCGGAGCCGTCCCGCCGACGCACTTCGAGAACGGCTACGCCTCAGCCACGAGCGTGCGCCAGCCGCCGATGTATTTCCGGCTCGGCGGGGGCACGATCAGCGGCGTGTCCAGGCCCGGCCAGGTCGTCTGGTCGCGGATCTTCGTCCAGGACGATCGGCTGCACATGGACATCGGGCGGTGTGCGGCGATCGCGCTGCCCGAGGCCGAGACCCGGCGCCGCCTCGAATGCACAACACCGCAGTGGCCGATCATGCACGCGGTGACGTTCGGCGTCAGCCGCGACCAGATGATGGCCCGCCACCGCGCCAACCACATCCAGGTCGTGTACGCCGACGACGCCGAGTCGGCCGACCGGGCCGTCGCCGCCAAAGCCGCCATGGCACACGCGATGGGCATCTCGGTCTTCATCTGCGGCGACGCCCAGGACGGGACGCCGCTGGTCGATCGGCTCGCGGAGTTGTAATGCACCCAACGAGGAATCCGAGCCTTCGCCCGCCGCGGGCTCAGACTCGGCGTCCTCATCTCCTGACGCCGAGTGTGAGTCCGCGAACGCTCGGATTCTCCCCATCGAGGCGCGCCCGATTCCCCCCAACGAGGCACGACCGGAAGGGAGAGCTCCGGGATCCCAACGAGGCACGACCGGCCGGGAGTGCTCCCAATGCCCGTGATCCGCGCCAGACCAACCCAGAACCGCTCCTTTCCAGTCGCGGCTCGTATGGACCGATAGTCTGCTGGAAAGAGGGTCGTCTGAGGGCCGAAGTGACCGGCGCTTGGAATTGAGCCGGACGGACGGTACAGTGAGGGGGTGCGTGGAAGACCCCCGGGCGTCCTCCCCACGCGGATCATGCAGAGCGACGAGCACGAATCCGACACTTCAGGCGAACCCGAGCCAGCATGTACCAACGGCATGGCGCTGTCGCTGTGCGATGAGGGCGCTCGACTCGGGCCCGCGGCGCTGGCGTGGCTGCACGACGCCATCCTCCAGGCCATGGTCGCCATGCGCCGCTCGGGCCAACTGAGCGTCAAGATCGTGGGCGATGACGAGATGGCCCGCGCACACGAAACACACAAGGACCGCCCCGGCACGACCGACGTGCTCACGTTCGACCTGTCGGCCGGGGAAGCACCGCTCGACGCCGACCTGCTCGTCTGCGCCGACGAGGCCCGGCGCCAGGCGCTCGCCCGGGGCCACCCCCTCGAGCAGGAGGTGCTGCTGTACGTCGTCCACGGCGTGCTGCACTGCACCGGGTACGACGACGACAACGCGGCGGCGGCGGAGCGGATGCACCGGGCCGAGGACGAGATTCTCGCGGCGGTCGGTGTCGGGGCGACGTACGCCCGCCCGGCCGGTGAGGAAAGGATGTGACCGTGGACGGGAGCACATGGCTCTGGATCGGGCTCGCCGCGACCGCGCTGGGAGCCGTCTTCGCGACCTTGCAGCTGTGCCTGCGCGAGGCGAACCACGGCGCGCTCACCGACCTGGCCCAGCGACGCAACAGGCCGCGCACTATCAGGCGGATCGAGCGAATCCTCGACGACACCGAGGGGCACGCGGTCGCGGCGGCCCTGCCCAGGATCGTCTTCAACCTGCTCGTCGTCATCGCCATGATGGAGTGGATCACCACACTGAGCGGCGCCGCAACCACGGGAACGCAGGAGATCCTGCTGGCGCTGGTGGTGGCGGCGGCGCTGATCTGGACCTTCGGCCTGGTGATCCCGTGGAGCATCGCCCTGCACGCCGCGGACGGAACCGTCTACGCGTGGTCGGCGCTGATCCGGGCGTCGTATATCACGATCAGACCCGTGCTCGGGCTGGCGCGGTTCCTGCAGGAGGTCGTGCGCCGGCTGCTCGGGGCCGAACACCCCAACGACGCGGAGGCGCGCGAGGCCGAACTGCTCCTGGTCGTCGAGGAGGGCGAGCGGGCCGGTCGCTTCGACGAGACCGAGCGCGACATGATCGAGGCCGTCGTCGAGTTCCGCTCGACCACCGTGGACCAGATCATGACGCCGCGGACCGAGATCGAGGCCATCTCGCTCACCGACGACCTCGACGAGGTGACGCGCATCTGCCGCGAGACCGGGCACAGCCGCGTGCCCGTCTACGAGGGAGACCTCGACCACATCACCGGCATCTTCTATGTCAAGGACCTGCTGGAATGGCTGTCGACCACCGGCGGCAACGGGGATCGCTCGTCGTTCAGCCTGCGCGCGATCCTCCGCGAGGCCCACTTCGTGCCCGAGACCAAGACCGTCCGCGAGCTGCTGGCCGAACTGCTGCGCAAGCGCGTGCACATCGCGATGGTGGCGGACGAGTACGGCGGGACAGCCGGGCTGGTCACGATCGAGGACATCGTCGAGGAGGTCTTCGGCGAGATCCAGGACGAGTACGAGGGCCCGGACGACCAGCCGCCCGGCGTCACCATCGACACCCAGAAACGCGAGGCCCTCATCGACGCCCGCGCCGCCATCGACGATGCTAACGACGAACTCGAAGCCCTCGGCGTCTCGCTCCCCGAGAGCGAGGAGTACGAAACAGTCGGCGGCTATGTCGTGACAGCGCTGGGCCGGATACCCGAGGTCGGCGAGACGCTGGTCCAGGGCCGGGCCTTGATCACCGTCCTCGAGGCCGAGCCCACGCGCGTCAATCGCCTGAAGCTTCAGGTCCGCGACGAGCACGACGCCGAATCGACGCTGCATCCGGGCGAGAGCGAGCAGGCAGCCCCGTGATCCAACGATGTGCCGGACGCCGAGCGCGTGCCGGACGCCGAGTCTGAGTCCGCGAAGGCTCGGATATTTCCCGATCACCTCCATACCCGCCAGATCCGAGCCTTCGCCCGCGGCGGGCTCAGACTCGGCGTCCGCTCTCGACCGGGCGCGATACCATCGGCCATGCCCCTTCGGCTGTACGACACGCTGACCAAACGGATGGCGGACCTCTCGCCGAGGGATCCCGCGCGCGTGACCTTCTACTCCTGCGGGCCGACCGTCTACGACGACGCGCACATCGGCAACTTCCGATCGTTCCTGGCGGCGGACGTGCTTCGGCGCTGGCTGGAATCGCCCCTGTGCGAGCTGCGGAATCCCGACGGGTCGGTCCACCGCGGCCCGCGCACGGTCGTCCAGGTCATGAACATCACCGACGTCGGGCACATGACCGAGGACGACATCGCCGACGGCGGGGGCGAGGACAAGATGGAGGCAGCGGTCCGACGCCTGGCTGAGGCAAAGAAAGCAGGCACACACCACGAGGGCGATGATGTTGATCCCAGCGATCCGTTCGCGATCGCCCGGTTCTACGAAGCCCGGTTCCGCGAGGACGCACTGAGCCTCGGACTCAGAGTCGCCTTGGACGCGCAGTCCGACCCCACGCGCATGCCGCGTGCCACCGACAACGTCCCGGGCATGATCACGATGATCGAAACCCTCATCCAGCGCGGGCACGCCTACGTGGTCGGCCAGCCGGGCCGAGGAACCGTCTACTTCGACGTGCGCTCGTTCCCGGACTACGGCACATTGAGCGGGAACACGATCGGGGCGGTCCGCGAGGGCGCGGGCGGTCGGCTGAGCCAGGCCCACCAGTCCAGCAAACGCCACCCGGCCGACTTCCTGCTCTGGAAGACCGACCCCGCACATCTCATGAAATGGGACTCGCCGTGGGGCGCCGGCTATCCCGGATGGCACATCGAGTGCTCGGTGATGGCTCTGGCCGGGCTGGCCTCGGGACACGGCGCCGGCGAGATCGACCTGCACTCGGGAGGCGAGGACAACATCTTCCCGCACCACGAGTGCGAGATCGCGCAGTCGCGCTGCGCCACGGGCGCCCAGCGGTTCGCCCGCCACTGGTTCCACGCCCGATTCCTCATGGTTCAGGGCGAGAAGATGTCCAAGAGCAAGGGCAGCTTCCACACACCCAGGCAACTGTTCAGCCGCGGGCACGAGCCGGCCGCTGTGCGACTTCAACTCATCAAGACCCACTACCGCGCCAACGCGAACTTCACCGAGCAGGGGCTGAAAGACTCGGCCAGGCAGGTCGAGCGCTGGCGTCGGTTCGTTCAAGCCGGAGGCGATCCGGCCCCGGC
>JADFOF010000335.1 GCA_022563015.1 Planctomycetota bacterium | reverse complement strand
AGTTCGATGGGCGCCTGTCGGCCGAAGATCGTGACCAGCACGCGGACCAGCCCCTTCTCGGGCAGCAGCTCGTCCACGCTGCCCTCGTAGCCCTGGAACGGGCCTTCCTTGATGACGACGTGCTCGCCGCGCGTGAAGACCAGCTTGATCTCGGGCTCTTCCTCGGGCTTGCGCGAGTCGAGGAGCATCTTCTCGATCTCGTGCGACTTCATGGGCGTGGGTCGGCCGGCGGTGCCGACGAAATCGCCCACACCCGTCGTCTCCTTGATGAGGAAGAAGACGTCCTGCGGGATCCGCCCGTCCTCCTCGAGCTGCATCTCGACGAAGACGTAGCCGGGGTACAGCTTGGTCTCGGTGATGCGCTGGCGGCCGCCCTTGATGGTCTTGGTCTTCTCGGTGGGGACGAGGATGCGGCCGACGAAGTGGTCCATTTTCTCGATCTGGATCTTGCGCAGCAGCGTCTCGCGAACGGAGGATTCCTTGTTGGACGCGACGCGCAGGACGAACCAGTCCATGCCCTCCCGGCACAGCACGTCCTCATCCACGATCACGTCGCCGCGCTCGTCGATCCGGCCGTCGAGCGGCTTGGACGCGGGCTTGCTCGGCGCAGGTTTGGGCTCTTTCGCCGCAGGTTCGGGCTTCGTTGGCGCAGGCTCTGGCTTTGTTGGCTCGGGCTCGGGCGTGGCGTCATCGACCGCCTCTACGACTGCGGGCGCGGGCGTCGGGGGCGGCGTCTCATCCACCGCCTCTTCGACCGCGGCCGGCGCGGGCGGGTCTGCCTGGACGGCTTGCTCGATGTCGGGCCCGGTCCGTTCGGGCTCGGCCGGACTCTCCTGGGCTGTCGGTTCGCTGTCGGGCACGGTCTGCTCCTGAGAAACAATGGGCGCGCGGGCTACTGCTGCAGCACGCCGACGAACTTGAAGAACGCGGCGAAGACGCTGTCCACAACGAACAGCCCCGAGGCGATGAAGAGCGAGGCGAAGATCACCACCAGCGTCGAGCGATAGATATCGCGCTTGGTCGACCAGTTGACCTTCTTCATCTCCCCGTCCGTCGAGATCAGAAAATCCACAGGGCCGGGCTTCAGGGCGGTCATGAGATAGATGAAGGCCGCCCCGACGAGGATGGCGAGTGCGGCGACGCCCGCCTGCAGGTAGACCTGCTCGAAGACCTGGATCGCGGAGACGCCGTTCTTGGCCGTGACGCCGGTGAATCCGCCCGCGGACGTGATCGTGGTGGCCTGGATCGGGTCGAAGCTGGAGTCGGTCACGCGGAGATCGACGACGCGGAGCAGCGTGGTCGTGCCGACGGTATCGACGCCTTCGAGGATCCCCGAGGCGAACTTCTGGTCGCCGGCGAAGAGCCGGATGGTCTCGCCGACGGTCGGCTGGCCGGTTGGGCTGAGGACGGCGATGTCCCAGCGCTTGATGGGCAGGCGGACGGCGCTCATCTGCTTGTAGAGCCACCCCGCCGTGGACAGCACGAGCACGCCCGCAACGACCGCTGTCATCACGCGGACCCAATACCCCTGACCCGATCTGTGGATGCCCCAGCTCATGGATGGATCTTTCTTCGCGTCCCGTGCTGTGAATCCCGGCCGGAACGCCGACGAATCAGCCTGCTGTCACGAACACGCCGAGAAGGACTTGAACCCTCAACCTGCGGATTTGGAATCCGCTGCTCTACCAATTGAGCTACCGGCGTCCGCGTTGTGGGCGGTCCGGCCGCCCGTGTCACTTCCGCTTGATCTTGTGCAGCGTGTGCCTGCGCAGACGAGGTGAATACTTTTTGAGCCCATCCTTGAGCTTCTCGGGCAGCCCGCCCTTGGCGTTGACGGAGGTGCGGTAGTTCAGGTCGCCGGTCTCGCTGCATTGAAGCCACACGTACTCGCGTGCGGCGGATTTTTTCTTGGCCATGGCGTCAACCCCGTTGCCGCGGCCGCGTCGCGCGCGATCGGCCGAGCGTGAATTGTCGGAACTTGCCCGGGCGCGCTCTCGGGCGCCCGGCGCCGGCGTTGTCTTCTGCCGGGCCGACACCCACGCGCGGGCGTCGGCGAACGGTCACTCGATGATCGAGGTGACGGTGCCCGAGCCGATGGTCCGCCCGCCCTCGCGCACGGCGAAGCGCAGGCCCGGCTCCATCGCCACCGGCTTGCCCATCAGGTCGATCTCCATCTCGATGTTGTCGCCGGGCATGCACATCTCCGCACCGCCCAGCAGGCTGGTCGAGCCCGTCACGTCGGTGGTGCGGAAGTAGAACTGTGGGCGATAGCCGGTGAAGAACGGCGTGTGACGCCCGCCCTCCTCCTTGGTCAGCACGTAGACCTGGCCCTTGAACTTGGTGTGCGGCTTGATCGAGCCGGGCTTGCAGATCACCTGCCCGCGCTCGACGCCCTCCTTGTCGACCCCGCGCAGCAGCAGCCCGACGTTGTCGCCCGCACGCCCCTCGTCCAGGGTCTTGTTGAACATCTCGATCCCGGTCAGGACGGTCTTGTGCGGCGCCTCGGTGAGCCCGACGATCTCGACCTGCTCGTTGATCTTGCATATGCCGCGCTCGATCCGCCCGGTAGCCACAGTCCCGCGGCCCTTGATCGAGAACACGTCCTCGACCGCCATGAGGAACGGCTTGTCCTCCTCGCGGTCGGGCTGGGGGATGTAGCTGTCGATGGCCTCGAACAGCTCATCGATGCACTTGGCCTTCTCGTCATCCTTGGGATCGCCCATGGCGACGCTGGCGCAGCCGCGGATGACGGGCGTGTCATCACCGGGAAACTCGTACTTGCTGAGCAGCTCGCGGACCTCGAGCTCGACCAGATCGAGCAGCTCGGGATCGTCCACGAGGTCGATCTTGTTGAGGAACACGACGATGAACGGCACGCCGACCTGACGGGCGAGCAGCACGTGCTCGCGGGTCTGCGGCATCGGGCCGTCGTCGGCCCCGACCACCAGGATCGCGCCGTCCATCTGGGCGGCGCCGGTGATCATGTTCTTGACGAAGTCGGCGTGGCCGGGACAATCGACGTGGGCGTAGTGCCGTTTTTCCGTCTCGTACTCGGTGTGCGACGAGTGGATGGTG
>JADFOF010000334.1 GCA_022563015.1 Planctomycetota bacterium | reverse complement strand
AGTCGGGCATGATGGTGCGGAACCCGGCGTTCGCGGCCCATTCGATCACTTGGCGCGGTTGGCTGGCCGGCAAGACGCCGAGGGTCGAGAGCGCGAGGTCGAACGGAGGCTGGTGCATCGGGTTCGATACAGTACCCGACAATGTTCGCAATGCCGTCCGCATCGCTGGCTTCGATCTGTTCGTTGGCATCGGCGCCTGGCGCGGCGTCCGGCGAAGCGTTCGTGGTGGATCTGCTCGTCGTCCTGATGACGGCGGCGCTGGTGGCGATCGCCGCACAGCGGCTCCGCATCGCGGTGATCCCGGCGTACCTGATCGCCGGTGTGCTGGTGGGCCCGGGGATCCTCGGGCTGGTCTCCGATCCGTCGTCGCTCGAAGCGATCGCGCGTCTGGCGATCATCCTGTTGATGTTCGGGATCGGGCTGCACCTGGACCTCGCCTCGCTCAAGCACAACCTGGTCAAGCTCGTCGGCGGCGGGGTGGCGTCGGTGCTTGCGTGCGTGGTGATCGGAACCTTGGCCTGCATCGCGTTCGGGTTCGGGGCTGCCGAATCGCTGGTGATCGCCATGGCGCTGAGCCTGTCCTCGACGGCGGTCGCGCTGCGCGTGCTGGCGGATCGTCGCGAGCTGCATCTGCCCATGGGGCGTGTAGGGATCTCGGTGCTGGTGCTTCAGGATCTGGCGATCGTGGCGATGCTCGCGGCGATCCCGGCGATGGCCCTGTGGCGCGAGGGACGGATGCACCCTGAGGCCCTGACGGATCAGACGACCGTGCTCGATCTGATTGCCGGCGGCGGGATCCGTGTCGCCGGCGTCACCGGGTTGATCGTGGTTGGCCACCTGGGGCTGCCGCGGCTCTTGAAGGAAGCCGCTCGGGCGAAATCAACCGAGGTGCTGGTGGTGCTGTCGGTCGCCATCGCGATCGCGGCCTCGGTGGCGATGCACGCGCTGGGATTCCCGGAAGAATTGGGCGCATTCCTGGCCGGGTTCGTGCTCTGCTCGACGCCGTTCCGGCACCAACTCAGCGGACAGATCGGGCCGGCGCGCGATCTGTTCATCGCGATCTTCTTTACGACGATCGGGATGACGGTCGATCCGGCGGCGCTGGCCCCGGTGTGGTGGCAGGCGCTGGTCGCCACGGCGCTGTGCATTGTCCTCAAGACCATCGGCATCGCGCTCGGTGTCTGGCTCTTCGGAGTCTCGGCATCGGTGGCCGTCGCCGTGGGGATCGGGCTCGCGCAGGGCGGTGAGTTTTCGATCGTCTTGTTGCATTCGGCGCATGGAGCCGATCTTCTCTCCGATACTTGGCTCCACGCCACGACCGCCGTGGTGGTGCTGACGCTGATCCTGACGCCGACGATGTTGTCGGTGGGTCGGCTTGCGGCGACGAGGCTCCGCGGCTGGCCCTCGGCGCCTTGGGCGAGGTCGGGCCGGAGTGGATCGCTGGAGATGCAGGACGAGCGGGACCGGGTGCGCGTGGTGATCGGCGGGTTCGGTCCCGTCGGGCGCGCTGTCGCGGAAGAACTGGAAAAACAGTCGATCCCGTATTCGATTATCGAGTTGAACCAGGCGACGGTGCGGACGCAGACGCGTCTGGGCAGGCGGATCGTCTTCGGCGACATCGCCAATCCGGATGTGCTCGAGTCGGCGGGGTTGACGACCGCCGACGCGCTGGTGCTGACGATTCCCGATGAGTCGGCGTCGATGCTGGCGTATTCGATCGCGCGAACGATGACGAGTGATCTCTTTGTCGCCATGCGCACCGGCTTGACGGCGGCGGCGAGCTTTCTCACCGGAGCGAGCAGCGCCGCGCTGAGGGCCGCCGCGCTGGAGAGGAATTCGCGGCGGCCAAGGGCCTTTGAAACATCGGCGCCCGGATCGAACGGATATGCGCCAGTCGGTGACTCAGCCATCGATGCGATACTCCTTAAGCGCGTCCTCATCGACATCGAGACCCAGCCCCGGGTGGTCGGGCAGGCGAACGTAGCCGTCCTCGATCTCGAAAACACGATCCGATCTGAGCAACTCCGCCGCCCGAGCCCACTCTACCTCGGGCATCACCGGACCGCCGATCATCTCCTGCCATTCACAATTGGGCATCGCGCAGCCGGCCTGAATATATCCCGCCAGCGCCAGCCCGCTGGTGCCGTGTTGCACGCAAGGAACGCCGAAGGCCTCGGCGAGAATCGACACTCTCCGCGCGTTCCATATCCCTCCGCAGATGCGCGTATCGGGCTGGATGATGTCGTAGGTCTTATGCCGCAGATAGCCGAGGAACTGCTGCAAGGTCTTACCCAGTTCGCCGCCCGTGATCGGGATATCGACCTCCGCCGCCAGACGCGCCGGGCCTTCCAGGTCGTAGCCGTCAAAGGGCTCCTCGAGCCAATAGGCGCGATGTTTTTCCAGTCCTCGCGCCACCTCCAGGGCCGTGGCATAATCCCACACCCAGCCCGGCCGCACGGCGGTGCGATCGAGCATGATTTCGAAATCATCGCCCACCGCCTCGCGGACCGCGCCCACCATGTCCACGTCATCCATCGGCCGCGGACGCCAGCAGCGCACTTTCATCGCCCCGATCCCTGCTTTCTTGAGCGCCGCGGCGTAATCGGCCTGCGTCTGGTAGGCGACATCCGACTGATCGGGCTTGCCCGGGAAGACGCAGGTGCGATAGACCCTGAGCTTGTCGCGGTAGCCTCCCAGAATCTTCGCCACGGGCAGACCGGTCGCCTGTCCGATGGCGTCCCAGATCGCGTGTTCCACGCCCGAGAAGACCTGCGAGCCCGCCTCGCCGCGCCGTTTCTGGAGCCGCCGCAGATGCTCGTCCACCGCGAAGAGATCTTGTCCGAGCAGAACGGGTTTGACCCAGCGTTCGAGCACTTGCGGGCTCACTCCGATGAACGACGTTCCGCTGACACCCTCGCCGGTATGAACGCGGGTTACCGCGTAGCGCAGCTTCTGAAAGGGATTGCGAGGAGTTTCGGGCGAGGGAATTTCCACCGTGAACGACTCAATCTCGCGGATACGCAGGCGTGGCGGCCGCCCGGCGGCCGAAGCATGCACGGCCAGCGCCGACAAGGCCGCGGCCGGTTCCAG
>JADFOF010000333.1 GCA_022563015.1 Planctomycetota bacterium | reverse complement strand
GCCGTAGACCGCGAAGACCGCAGCCTTCGTGTTCGGCACCTGCTCGAGCGGCGGGTTCGAGCCGTAGCACGGCACCGCCGCCGCTATGTCCGCGCTCTCCGTCGCCACCCGCCACGTCACGCCGCCCCCGAAACAGAAGCCCATGATGCCAACGCTTGTCACCTCGGGCAGCCCCTTGAGGTACTTGATCACCGCCTGAGCGTCGGCCGAGAGCCGCTCCTTCGGGATGGCGCCGATCATCGCCGGTATGTCTTCGATCGAGTCGGTGCCGCCGTCGCGGGTCAGCAGGTCCGGCGCCACCGCCAGGTACCCGGAGCTTGCCAGCCCGTCGGCCACGTCGCGGATGTTCGCCACGAGGCCCCTGTTCTCGTGGATCACCACCACCGCCGCGCCACTCGTGAAGCCCTGCGGCCGGGCCATGTGGGCCTTGATCTGGACCCCGTCAGCAGGGATCTCGATCTGGCTCACCTCCGGCTCGGGACCGCTGATCAATGGGTTCGTCGCAGCCTGTGTCATCGCTCCTCCTCCTGTTCTTGTTCTCCCGCCGCTCACGCCAACCGGACGTTCTTCGAGAAGTCGTAGCCGGGCGAGACGTCGCTCGCGAACTCCCACACCACGTGGCCTGGGTCCCACTCCCCCGCGAACGTGCCGCGTAGGAACGACGTCAGCTCCGACCAAGCCGCCTCGGCGGCCTCCCGACGATACCTCCCCGGCATGGTGTCGTTCAACCACCCGTGGGGGGCGCCCCGGTAGATGCGCATACGATAGCTCTTGTTGGCCCGCTCCAATTCGTCCCGGAACCGGCGCACGTTCTCGAGCGAGACGACGTGGTCCTCCTCGCCGAAGAGGCCGAGCACCGGGCAGTCCAACGCCTTGATGAAGTCGCCCACCGAGGAGGGACGGCGCTCGTCCGGCTCCCAGTCCCGGTCCCCGACGCCGCCGTAGAGCACCACGACCGACGCCACGTCGTGCCGGTGGGCCGCGAACAGCAGCGGCTGCCGTCCGCTCTGGCAAACGCCGATGATGCCGATCTCGTCCGTCGTGTAGGGAAGGCCGCGCAGGAAGGCGACCGCCTCATCCAGGTCCGCGAGCGCTTCGTCGTCCGCCATGTCGGCGCGCTCATCGCCCCGGCGCAGCGCCTCGCGGTCGCCGTCGAAGCGGTGGAACATATCCGGCAGCAGCGCCACGAAGCCGTCCGCGGCAAGCTTCTCGCCGAGGTCCTTCGTGTGCTGGTCGATCCCGTAGCGCTCATGGAGCAGCACGACGCCGGGGCGGCGCGCCCGGCCCTCCGGCCGCGCCTCCAGCACCTTCATGCCGCTGGTCAACTCGTGCTCCGTGAGCATCGCCGCGGACTATATCACGCGCGAGGCCACGAGCGAGCGCGATCGAGGCCACGAGCGAGCGCGATCGAGGCTCTGAGCGAGACGTTGAGCGAGATGTCCGCGCCGCCTCACCGCCGGCCATCGAGCGGCCCACTGCTGCGCCCTACCGATGCCCATCCGATCGAGCGTGTTTCCGCATAAGATAGTGAAGGTCGATCCTAGTAAAGGTAATGGAGCGCGAAATCGTCCAGATCTGTCGGGTTTAAGCGGCCCATCACCCGCTGAACCCTCGCCACGGTCTTCACTCTCGAATCAAATGCTTTCTTCCGTCGATCCATCACTGCGGCCGCACGTGTTAAGTATCCTCCATCAATATCCATGTGCGCAGCGAGGTCGATGATCCTGGCGGCTATGTCATGCCGCTCATAGATGAGGAGGATCGCCAAGTAAGTTTTCAACTTATCGAGTGCCAATGACCCGCTCTCGACGAGTCCCAGAACGTTCTCCGGTGATCGTAAGAACAAGGCGTCTGCGAAGATGGCTTGTCCGACTTGGCGGTATCCATCTCGTTCCCACCGGAAGATGTGGATGAAATCCACAAACTCGATATCCTTGTCCTCCAAGAACCGGCTAATGTCCCCAAACAGCGGTTGCCCCTCGCGCAGCGTCTGGAAACAAACCTCGATCTGCAGTCCCAGGCATGTCCTCAGGACGTGCTCAGCGCCCTGGAGCACCTTCAGCTCTCCTCCCTCAAGATCGAGTTTTATGAAATCCGCCGGGCTCGGGCGATCTGAAAGAACACTGTCGAGAGAGCGGCATTCCATCTCAGCCGAACCGGTCACCTTGAATCGCTCCGATCCCGGAAACCGGTCAAGAAATCCGGTGTTCGGTTGAAAATAGGACGAGCACTCCGGTTTAGCCGTGAACGATATGGTCACTGTTCCGTCTTGATCCCACGCGGCGATAGGCATGACTTCATACTCTGCAAACTCGCGTGCCTCTTCCGAGTTCATGAGCGCAAGAGAAGACCGCTCGTCAGGCTCGAACCCGACGAAAGAGAGATCGCGCCGGTATGGGTACCACCGCGGCATCGCTCCGCCCGACGCTCCGACGTCGATCATCCGGACGATCTCCCCTCCCAGCAAGAGATGCACGTCGGTACCGTGCGCCCTTCCGATAGCTCGCGCGCGCCGCCGGATGAGCTCTCTCCAAGGGGTTTTCAGGACTGAAACCATCGTTTGATCCCCCCGTCCGCATTCGCCGCGGACTATATCACGCACGGGACCACGAGCGAGGTCTGAGCGAGACGCTGAGCGAGCGGGTCGCGGCGCCTCACCGGCTCGCCACGACGCCGGTCAGACGGTCGACCTGGTCGAGGTCCGCGTGCCCCGGCTCGAGGATCAGCTCGTCGGCGCCGATGTCCTCGAACACGTCGATCGCATCGAGGATCGCCTCGGGCGTCGACGGGACCGAGAGGTCCATGCGCGCCGCCGCCTCGCCGCGGAAGGCATAGTAGGAGCGCATGGATTCACGCGTCCGCTCCGCCGCGTACGCGCCGACCGCGCACGATAGCGCCACGACGAGCCGGGGCCGCCCAGGCTTGCCCGCGTCCTTCCACGCCGCCTCGACGACCCGGTAGTAGCCAAGGACCTCCTTCGATTGGTTCGACACGCCAGCACCCGCGGCGCCCGCGACGTAGCCGTCGCCCAGGCGTCCGGCGCGCTCGAGCGCCGGGGCTGAGCGGCCGCCGATCAGCAGCTCGGGCCCGCCG
>JADFOF010000039.1 GCA_022563015.1 Planctomycetota bacterium | reverse complement strand
CTCAACGCGATGGATGAGCGAAAGCGGTCGTCGATCATCGGGGAGTTCGAGAAGACGGATCCGGCCCTGGCAGCAGACTTGCTGGAACGCCTCAGGAACTACGGGCTTGGCGCTCGTGGACCTGAGGATCCCGGTGGATGACGCACAGCGTATCGCCAGCACATTCGGCCCCAACGTCCGAAGCGGCTGCAAGGCCCGCGCCGGGAGACGATCAGGCCGATCGCTCCAGATTCGCGCTGATGCTGAACGTTCAACTGGCGGCGAAGATCCCGGAACTGGTGGGGAGAGAACGCCTCTCCGACAGACAGCTCGAGGCGCAGGAACGGCGCGAAGAGCGGCGCACCGGCCGCGCGGACGCGCAGGATCGGCGGGCGCGCGACGCGGCGGCCAGCGCACGGATCCGCGATTCGTCCCATGCCGCCCGCACCGGTTTACAGAGCCGCTCGATGGGTGTGCACGCGGACGCCGCGGGCGACGGTGCCGGGTCCGTTCGCCCGAACATGGGCCAGCCCAACACCTTCGGTCTGCCAGCGTCCGACCCGACAGCGGCGCGAGACGCCGGGTCATCCGCATCGCGCATGAACAGCGAGAATGACGGGGCGACCGAGCACCGCTCAGCGAATGCGCGCGGCGGAGTCTCGCACGGCGGCTTCAACGCGATCCTGAGCCGCACGGCAACGACCTCGCAGTCGGCGGATTCGCCCGCAGCGAAGACGATTCCGGGTGTTTCCTCGGCCAAGGGGGGCGGCACGGCGTCGGCGCACCACGGGCTGACCGCGTCGCGCATCGCCGGGAGATTCAACGCCACGCGCGTCGCACACGGGCGCGCACCCAGCCCGTCCAGCCAGGCCAGACCATTCCAGTATGATCAGCACAAGGTGCTCATGCAGGTTGGCCGCGGGCTGGCGGCGGCGCTCCGACGCGAGGGCGGCGTTGTCACGCTCAGGCTCGAGCCCGCGGCGCTCGGAAAACTCAAGATCCGGCTGGACCTGAACCAGGGCCGGGTCAACGCCACGTTCCGCGTCGAGAACGAATCGGCACGCCAATTGCTCGAATCCTCTCTGGACACGCTTCGCTCCTCTCTTGAGATGAGGGGGTTGAGCGTCGAAAGGCTGCACGTGGATCTGCGCGAGTCGTTGGCGCCACGGCAGCAGGACGGTTCGCACAACGAGCCGCGGGAATACAAAGACACTTCCGGCGGAGACCGGGAGCAACGGGGCGACGGAGATCCCCCGGAACAACGGTCACGGACCGACCATCGTGAAGCGGGTGGAGACTCGCGTGTTCAAGGCGACGCGGAGCAGTCGGCTCAACAATCAGTGAGGTTCAACGCGGGGACCGCGGAAGACTTCCAGACCGTGTCGGGGCTTCGTCCCGGCGCAGATGAGGTCATAGTGCGCGTGCGGCTGGACGCCGTGGCTTGACGCGAGGATCGCGTTGCACGGAATCCGGGCGGCTCGACGTGGCGCAAGGACGCGCCCGTGGACCCCGCGGCACGAACGCGTGGCCGAATCGGAGGATCCGCGATGGAAATCATCGAGGCGCTGGGTTCGCGTGCGCCCGCTCAGACTGAGAACAGGTTCAGCGATCTGTCCTCGCAGGAGTTCGTGGAGATCATCTTCGCCGAACTCGCCAACCAGAACCCGCTCGAGCCGAGCGATACCGGGGCGCTGCTCGATCAGCTGTCAACGCTGAGGTCGATCCAGTCCGACATCAATCTGCAGAGCAAGCTCGAATCGCTGGTCGCGCAGAACGAACTGACCTCGGCGGCGAGCATGATCGGGAAGTTCGTGTCCGGCGTCAGCGCGGAGGGCGAGTTCGTTGAGGACTTCGTCTTCTCCGTCACCCGGACACAGGATGGACCGGTGCTCAATCTCGACAGCGGGAAGCGGCTGACCCTTGCCAACGTGCATGAGATCGTCGATCTCTCGCAGTTCCGGTCGCGCACGCCGCCCACATTGCCGACGGGAGGGCAGCTGTGACTCCGATCCCTTTGGGCCTGTTCCAACTGCTCGGATCCGCCGCGGCATCGGTCGTTCGTCCAACGAACAGCACGTCCGTCGAGGGCGTCAGCTTCGACGAGCTGCTGGAGCTCGCCCGATCCGGTGAGATCGCGTCGGGCCGAGGCGTTGAGATCCAGCCGGACCTGGACCTCACGTTGACCAACGATCAACTCGCGCGGCTGAGCGATGCGGCGGATCGGGCCATGGCCTCGGGGGCGACAGATGTCGTGGTCACACTCGACGGCATGGCGTTGCGGCTGGACGTTCAGGCGCGGCGGATCGTCGGCGTCGTCGATCTGCACCGACAGCGCGAACTCATCGGCATCGATGGATTCATCAGCGCGGCGCCCGCCGCCGAGGGCAACGAGCCGGTCGCCGGCCCTGGCGTGGGGACGCTTCCAGAAAGTCCGTCTCTTCTGAAGGCACTGTCTCAGATCAAACGGGCCGGGTGACGGGCCGAATCGGGCGCACACGCCCGCCTCACCCGCTCGATCGGGAGGAATAGATGGCTTCCACAACCGCACTGTTCACGGGCCTGTCGGGGCTTCAGGCCCATTCGCAGAAGCTCAACGTCATCGGCAACAACATCGCCAACGTCAACACGACGGCGTTCAAGTCCAGCCGAATGCTCTTCAGCACCCAGTTCTCGCGCACGTTCAGTGAAGGGACGCCTCCGGGACAGTCTACGGGCGGCTCGAACCCCGTGCAGATCGGTCTGGGCGTCAACGTCGCCGGCACCCAACGCGATTTCAGCACCGGATCCATCACACCGACGGGCGATCCGAGCCACCTGGCCATCGAGGGCGGGGGCTTGTTCATCGTCGACTCGCAGAACGAGCGTTTCTACACGCGGGCCGGCGCGTTCTCAACCAACGGGCTGAACCAACTCGTGACGGTGGGGGGCGCGCGTGTGCAAGGGTACGGTATTGACGCCAACTTCAACATCGTTCAGGGAGTGCTCGCCGAGTTGAGCATCCCGCTCGGCACGCTCTCGATCACCGAGGCGACCAGGAACGTGCGGTTTGCGGGCAACCTGAACTCCGACGGTAATACAGCGACACGGGGCTCGGTCTCGCAACTGTTCGGCACGTCGGCCAACGGGCTTTCGGTGGTCGCGGGCGCGAGTGTCCCGCCGACAGGGACCAACGTGCTCGAGTCCACGAGTCTGCTCACCGAGATCGAGGATCCGCTGCTGCCCGGCAGCGGCACCGCCATGTTCACACCTGGGCAGCAGATCCGACTCACGGGGGCGCAGAAGGGCACGAGCATCGTCCCCGACGCGACGCTGGCGATCTCGGCCGGCACCACGGTCCGGGATCTCATGGACTTCCTGACGCAGGCGCTCGGCATTCGCACCGGAATCGGGCCGAATCCGGACGGGCGGACACCGGGCGTCTTGCTCAATCCCGCAACGGGCGTGATCTCGATCAACGGCAATACGGGAGCCGTGAACAACCTTGAGGTCGGCACCGAGCACATCACGCTGATCGACAGCGCGGGCACGTTCGTGCGCCAGCCGTTCGTCATGGACGCCGTCCAGCAGTCCGATGGCGAGAGCGTGCAGAGCACGTTCACGCTGTTCGATTCGCTCGGCGCTGAACTGACCGCCAGCATCTCGATCGTGCTGGAGGGCAAGTCGAGCGCGGGCACCTCGTGGCGGTATTACGTCGACTCGGGCGATGATTCGGATCTGGCCCTCGCCGTGGCGACGGGCCTGCTGGATTTCGACACGAACGGCCAACTGCTCTCGTCCGGTCTCGTGAGTATCCAGATCGACAGGGTCGGCACGGGCGCCGCGTCGCCGCTGGCCGTCACGCTGAACTTCGGCGACAGCAGTTCACCGGTGACCGCGTTCGCGGACCCCCAGGCCAACTCGCAGATCCAGGCGGTGTGGGGTGACGGGTTCGCGCTGGGCACGCTGACGACGTTCGGCATCGGGCAGGACGGCGTCATCACGGGCGGATTCAGCAACGGGCTGACGCGGAGTCTGGGACAGGTCGTGCTGGCCTCGTTCACGAATCCCGAGGGGCTCGTCGATCGCGGGAACAACCTGTTCAGCCCGGGCGCGAACTCGGGGCCGGCCGTCGATGTGACGCCGGGCACGTTCGGCACGGGCCGACTCACCGCGGGCGCCCTTGAACTGTCGAACGTGGATCTCGGGCGCGAGTTCATCGACATGATCCTGACGTCCACGGGGTACACCGCCTCGTCGCGGGTGATCCGAACCGCCGACGACCTCTTGCAGCAACTGCTGCTGATCGGCCGATAACGGGGGCACCGAACATGATCGCGCTGACCCGGCTCAACAACGATCGATTCGTGCTCAACGCCGAGCTTATACGGACAATCGAGCAGCACGCCGACACCATCGTCACGCTCACGACCGGAGAGCGACTGGTCATCAAGGAGAGTTCGAAGGAGGTGGTCCGAAAAGTGATCGAGTACGGTCGGCACCTCCGTCGGATGACACCGCCCCGGTAGCACAACGCGCGCTCGCCGCCACATTCTCCGCCCCTTGATTCTCCCCTGTTCAAGTCGAATCGGACCCAACCCGATGACCAACCCGAGAGATCTCAGGGTGGATCTGTGCCCGCATCGGGGAGGCGCCGCGCGTGGATATCGGCACTATCGCTGGATTGGTTATCGCGGTCGGCGCGATCCTGATCTCCATCGTCGTCAGCGGTGGAAGTCTCGGTGCGATGATCAACGGCCCGTCGATCTTCGTGGTCCTCATCGGGACGCTCGGGGCGACGATTGTCTCGTTCCCACTTGCCAGGCTTCTCAAGCTGCACACGGTCGTCCTCAAGAGCATCTTCAGCAAGCCCGGTGACGCCGTCGCGACGATCAAGGATCTCGTGCGTTATGCCGAGGTCGCCCGCCGCGAGGGGATCCTCAGCCTCGAAAACCTGATCTCGGAGATGCGCGACCCGTTCATCGTGCGGGGCGTGAAAATGGCGGTGGACGGCACGGATCCCGAGCTGATCAAGACCATCATGGACACCGAGCTCGAGGCGCTGATGGAACGCCACGGGCAGGGCAAACAGATCCTCGACACGATCGGCCGCTACGCCCCGGCCTTCGGCATGATCGGAACGCTCATGGGTCTCATCACGATGTTGAGCAACATGGACGATCCGAGCAAGATCGGTCCGGGCATGGCGGTGGCGCTCATCACAACGCTCTACGGCGCGTTCATCGCGAACGTGTTCACCGGCCCGCTGGGGGACAAGCTTCAGGCCCGTGATGCTGAGGAGGTGCTCATCAAGACCATCATCATCTCGGGCGTCATGGCGATTCAGTCCGGCGATAATCCACGCATCGTCGAGAGCAAGCTCATGACGTTCCTGCCTCCCTCCCAGCGTGAAGCAGCGCAGTCGGAGGCCGCATAATCCGCGCGACGTGAGCAATGGCCAAACGCAAGCCAATTGAGAAGCCCTCCGTCCCCGAGTGGGTGCTCACCTACGGCGACCTGATGTCGCTTCTGCTGTGCTTCTTCATTCTGCTTGCTGCTTTCAGCGAGTTGAAGAAGGAAGAGGACTACCAGAAGGTGGTCGACGCGATCCGAGAGGCGTTCGGCTACACCGGAGGCGAAGGAAACGTCCCGTCGACCGATCTGCCGCTCAACTCGATGAGCAACGTGCTCGAGAACTTCGGGATGTACGGCGAGCTTAGCAAGAACATGCTCACAAACACCGAGTCGGTGATCGCCGGGCAAAAGGACCGGACCACGACAATCCGCGAAGGCGAGAAGTTCGCCATCGGGGGTTCGTTGCCCTTCGAGGCCGGCTCGGCGGAACTGACCGACGAAGTCAAAGCCCGCCTCCTCCGCGATATCGTCCCGAAGATGCGAGGGCGAACCAGCACGTTCGAGATTCGCGGTCACGCATGGGGGGCCGAGGATCTGGCGTCAGGCCTGGATCTTCGAGATCTCTCGTACCAGCGTGCCCGGGCCGTGGCCCGACACCTCACCCGGGTCGGTGAGATCGATCCGGGCATCCTGTCGCTCGTGGCCAGGGCGGACCACGAACCGGTGACGATCTCCCGAAGCAGCCCCGGCGGAGTGGCCCAGAACCGACGGGTCCAGATCCTGATGACCGAGGAAACCCAAGCACAACGCCACCCCGACCCGAACTGGACGGGGCAGCCTTGACGACCGTTGACCCGAGGAGTTCCAGCCATGCCCGATGAAGAACAAAGCAAGCCCGAGGGAAAGAAGAAGCTCCCGATCAAAGTGATCGCGATCGTCGCCGTGATGATGCTGCTTGAAGGGGCCGGGGTGTATCTGTTCGTCTCGATGACGGGCAAGGTGCCGCAGGATTCCATGGCCGATCTGGCCGGGGAGGAAGAGGCCGACCTCCAGCGGCCCATCGAGATCGAACTGGTCAAGGGCAAGTTCCAGAACATGCAGACCGGGCGTGTCTGGATCTGGAGCATCGACATCTACCTGAAGGTCAAGAAGCGCGACGAGGAGACCGTGACCACCATCCTCGAAAACCAGCAGGCCGAGATCCGCGAGCAGATCAGCAAGATCATCCGCAAGGCCCATCACGCCCACCTGAAAGAGCCCGATCTTCGCACGCTGAACCGTCAGATCACGGTGTTGGCCCACGAGGTGTTCGGGATCTCTGACGCGGACGGGCTGCCGCGCGTCGAGCGGGTGCTCATCCCTCGGTGCGAGGGGCACGCGGTGAACTGAGCGTTCGGCAGATCTTGCCGACTGTGGGCAAAAGTGGCCCGTTGCATGGGGGTCGTCCGATGGACCCGAAGCCCCGGGCGGATCGCCCGGACGTGGTGCGTTGCACGGAGGATCCGCCGTCGCGCCGCGTAGGTCGGATCCGAAGGGAGCCATGGATGGCCGACGAGGATCAAAGCTCGCCCGCGAGCAACCCGAATAACCCGAGCGACACGAGCAAGCCGGATGAGCCTGGTCCCGAAGCGTCGTCGTCGCCGCCGACCGACGGCTCTGACGGCGGTGCGGCCGACGCGGAAGAAGCGCTCGATGCGGCGCAGGACGCCGTGTCAAAGCTCGCCGAGCAGGCCGCGGATCCGGGCCCGTCCGAAGCAGACAGCCCCGGATCCGGCGAAGCGCAAGAAACGGCGCCTGACGCCGTTGCCGCGGAGAACACCCCCTCGGGCCCTGAGCCCGACGCGGAAGCTGCGGCACCACCCCAGGCCGATGGCTCGACCTCCGCCACCGCGGAGAAGACCTTCAACATGCCGGATCTCAAGGCCGGCGAGGGGCCGGAAAGCACCATCGGCATCGAACTCATCGGCGACGTCAATCTGAACGTGAAGATCGAGCTCGGGCGAACGCGGATGCTGGTGGACGACGTGCTGCGCCTCAGCGAGGGCGCCGTGGTGGAACTCGAAAAACTCGCCGGCGATCCAGTGGACATCTACGTGAACGACAGGCCGGTGGCGCGCGGCGAGGTTCTCGTCCTCAACGACAACTTCTGCGTGCGCGTGAACGAGATCCTGGAGAACAGCGCGGAAACTATCGAACGACTCGGGGCCTAGAGAGCCCGCGACCCGATGCCCAGGCGGCGGAGCCGCCCATAGGTGCCAGGAAGGCAAGATGTTCACGGCCGCACGGCGTCTGCACACTACTCAACGCCCACGAATCACAGTATTCGCTGCCGCCCTGTGCGCACTGCTCGCATCCGCCGTGTACGCGGCCCAGGATGGGTTGATCGGACCCCCGGTCGATCTCGTCCGGCAGACCCCTTCTGAACCGATCGATCACTCCGGTGGGCCGCCCGTTGCGACGGCGCTGGACAGCGCGCCCACACCCGTCAGTTCGGCTGCCGAACCTGTGCGATCAAGGGATTCGCTCCCGATCGGCCCGGGTTCGACCGGTGCCCTGGAGGTGAATGAGGCGCAGTCGGCCCGGACGGGGCTTGATGAGCCCGACAAGGGCGCCGGATTCAGCCGGACCATCGGTGCGGTGTTCGCCGTGCTCGCCCTCATCCTGATCTCTGCTCTGGCGCTGCGCGCGCTGGCGAGGAGACGAGGGGGGATCATCTCGGCACTGGGCATGGGCGGGCGCGCCCCGCCCGGCGTGCTTGAAGTGCTCGGGCGATACCCCGTCGGGCGAGGGCACATGCTCGTGCTGCTCAAGCTGGACCAGCGCGTGCTGCTGCTCTCGCAGTCTTCGGGCGGGCGACTCGGCGCGGGCGCCGGGTTTCGGACGCTGTGCGAGATCACGGATCCGGAAGAGGTCGCCTCGGTTCTTGTGAAGACCCGCGACGACGCCGGCGACTCGATGGCAAGCCGCTTCCGCTCGATGCTCGCCGGATACGGCGCCGAGCCCGACCCAGGGGCGCGAGACCCCCAGATCGGCGCGACGGGGCGCTGGGTCACGGTCACCGAGGCCGGCGACGCCACCGAGCTGTGGGACGACTCGCAAGCCGCCGACACCATCGCCGAGCACATGGGCGACCATCCTGAGGTGGGCGCAGATTCCTCGGCGTTCGGGTCGCTGCAGCGCCGCCTCGAGCACTGGCGCGAGCGCGACGGGGAGGTGCGGGCGTGAACCTTGGCCCGATCAGAACCATCGCTGTGGCGATCGCCGCGGCACTGATGTTCGTCGCGCCCGACGCGGCGGGCCAGGACGTGGCCGGACCACCCTTGCCCGAGAACGACCCGGCCGCGGGCGTGGCTTCACGTCTGGCAACCATGATCGATCTATCGCTGACCGAGCGCTCCGATGGCTTCAACCCCCTCGAAGCGCTCGCCAGCGTGGGGAGCCTGTTGGAGGGCGCCTCGGGCGAACCGGGTCAGGGATTGTCGGCCGCCGTCAATATCATGGTGCTCCTCACCGTGATCACGCTCGTGCCGTCCATCATGCTGATGACCACGTGCTTCGTGCGGATCGTGATCGTGCTGGCACTGCTGAGGCGGGCGATCGGGACGCAGTCGCTCCCACCGTCGCAGGTCATTGTCGCCCTGGCGCTATTTATGACGTTCATGGTGATGTCGCCGACGCTGGACCGGATCTACGACGAGGCGATCGTGCCCTACCGCCAGGGCCTCATCACCGACTACGACACGCTGTGGGATCGGGCGTCGGCGCCCCTGCGCGATTTCATGTTCGCTCAGATCGAAGCCACGGGCAACTGGAACAGCCTGTACATGATCATGGAGCATCGCGGCGTCGATATCTCGCGCGAGAACATCGCCAGCATGACGCGAGCGGACGTGAGCACCACGACGCTCATCCCTGCCTACATGCTCAGCGAGCTCAAGACCGCGTTTCTCATGGGATTCCGCGTGTATCTGCCCTTCCTCGTCATCGACATCGTGATCGCGAGCCTGCTGATCTCGATGAGCATGATGATGCTCCCGCCCGTGCTCATCAGCCTCCCGTTCAAGCTCCTGCTGTTCGTGATGGTCGACGGGTGGCAGCTCATCGTGGGGAGTCTGCTCGAGAGCTTCGCGACCGGCGACGCGGTCCCGGCGGGCTCATCCGCGGCCGGAGTGGGGCTGCTGATGCTGTGCTTCGTGCGTCGCCCGGCGACGGGACGCAACAAAGGAGGCTCCGGCCATGCCCTCTGACGATGTGACGATCTTTCTCGTGCGCGACACGCTGATCGAGGCGATCCGCATCGCCTCCCCCATACTGGCCGCGGGCGTGGTGATCGGTCTGATCATCAGCATCGTTCAGTCCGTCACCTCCATCCAGGACCAGACGCTGACGTTCGTGCCCAAGATCCTGGTCATGGTTTCCGTCGCGGCGATCCTCCTCCCGTGGATCGTGCAGCGGATGGTGGAGTTCGCCGGGGAGTTGTTCCGGCTCATGTGACCCCGGGGCCCGCGCGGGCCGGAGGAAGCTTCCGGGTATGTTGTCCTTCGAAGCGATCTTTGAGCACGCGGTGCCCTACATGCTCGTGCTCACGCGGCTTGGGGGAATCTTTCTCGCCGCGCCCGGGATCGGTGGAGCGATAGTCCCCATGCGCATCAAGGCGCTGCTGCTGGTGATGTTCACCGCGGCGATCTACCCGACCATCTCCGTGTCCTCGCTCACCCCCCCCGACACCAGTCTGATCATGCTCATGCCCATCGTCGCGACGGAACTGCTCATCGGTATGACGATCGGCCTGGTCGCGATGCTCCCGCTCATGGGGATGCAGCTGGCGGGGATGATCGCGGGCTATCAGATGGGGCTGGCGATGGCCCGGGCGTTCGATCCGAACTCCGGCACCGACAGCGTCGTGATCGGCCAACTCCTGTTCTACCTCGGGTTCGGCGCGTTCTTGACCATGGGGGGGCTCGATCATCTCTTCCTGGCGGTTGCGCACACGTTCGAGCGGGTTCCGATCGGCGGCTTCTGGTTCGACCAGACGCCGCTCGATATGGTCATCGGAACGCTCTCCGCCTCGTTCGAGCTGGGCTTGCGCGTCGCTGCGCCGATCGTCACCGTCATCCTGCTCATCATGGTCGCGATGGGGTTCATCATGAAGACCATGCCCCAGATCAACGTGCTCACGATCGGGTTCGCGATCAAGATCGTCGTCGGGCTGATGATCATGGCCTTCTCCATCACCGTTCTGGAACGCGTCGCCGCCGATGAGATCGCGCGCGTGCTCGCACTCTTGCAAGACTGGACACTGTCGCTGGGCTCGTAAGCCCCGCGGCGTGGGGCACGGAGGCCCCAAGAATGGCAGAGGAACTCGGAGAAAAGTCGGAACTCCCAACGACCCGGCGTCGCCGTGAGGCCAGGAACAAGGGCCAGGTGGCGCGAAGTCAGGACCTCAGCTCCGCCCTGGACCTGATCGGCGCCACGATCCTGATCGCGCTGTTGGGATCGACTGTGGCGGGCACGATGCGCGTCATCATGATCCGCGTGCTGGGCGGTCAGACGCCCGGCGACCTGCTCAGCACCGATTCCATCGGGCCGATGGTTCTGTGGTCCGCGTTCGAGGCCGGCAAGATCCTGCTCCCGTTCATGCTGCTGATGTTTGTGATCGCGTACCTGGCCCAGGTGACGCAGATCGGGCTCCTGTTCACGACCCAGCCGCTCCAGCCCAAGCTCGATCGCCTGAACCCGATCGCGGGGCTCAAGCGGATCTTCAGCCGACGCAGCGTCGTCAAGACGCTCGTGAGTGTGATCAAGCTGACGGCGGTGATCATCATCGTCGTGCTTGTGTTTCGCGGGCAGTTTCCAAGGGCCGCCACGCTGCCGATGCTGCCCATCCGCCAGGCACTGCCGGTGATCGCGTCGATGCTCATGGAACTGACGATCTGGCTTCTGCTGCTGCTGTTGCTGATCGGCATCATCGACTTCGTGTATCAGCGATGGCAGCACACGCAGGACCTGAAGATGACCAAGCACGAGGTCAAGGACGAACGCCGCGCCATGGAGGGCGACACGGAGACGAAGGCCCGCCGCATGCGCATGGGCCAGGAGATCGCCATGCAGCGGCTGCAGCACGACGTTCCCGAGGCCGATGTCATCGTGACCAACCCCACGCACTTTTCCGTGGCCATCAAGTACGATTCGGACACGATGGCCGCGCCCCGCCTCGTCGCCAAGGGAGCGGATTTCCTGGCGATGCGGATCCGGCACCTGGCGCTGATGCACAGCGTGCCCATTGTCGAGCGCCCGCCGTTGGCCAGAGCGCTGTACTGGAACATCAAGGTCGGGCAGGAGATCAGCCCCGAGCATTACGAGGCCGTGGCCGAGGTGCTCGCCTTCGTCTACCGCCTTGAAGGGAGCGCCGCGTAGAGCGAGACTCTGAATGGCCGATCAGCCCGGGCAACCCGGTTCCAAGTCACTCACGCTTCCGGCGTGGCTGCACCGACTCCACGACTACCGCGGGTCTCTGGTGCCGCTTGGGTTCATCTCGCTGCTGATCGTGGTCATCGTTCCGTTGCCGCCGGTCCTGATGGACCTGCTCATCTCGGCGAACATCTCGCTTGCGGTGATCGTCCTTCTCACCACCATCTACATGGACAAACCGCTTGATTTCTCGGTATTTCCGTCGCTCCTGCTGGCAACGACGCTGTTCAGGCTCGTGCTCAACATCGCGTCGACGCGGCTGATTCTGACCGCGGACGCGGCGACCCCGGAGCAGGCGATGGGTGTGGCCGGGCACGTGATCGAGGCCTTTGGCAACTTCGTCGCCGGCGACTCGCTGTTCGTGGGCATCGTGATCTTCCTGATCATCGTCATCGTGCAGTTCATCGTTGTCACGAAGGGCGCGACGCGGATCAGCGAGGTTGCCGCCCGATTCACACTCGACGCCATGCCGGGCAAGCAGATGGCGATCGACTCGGATCTGAACGCGGGCATCATCGACGAGGTCGAGGCCCGCCAGCGCCGCGAGGAGATCCGCCAGGAGGCCGACTTCTTCGGCGCCATGGACGGCGCCAGCAAGTTCGTGCGCGGCGACGCCATCGCCGGAATCATCATCACCGCGATCAACATCCTGGGCGGATTCGCTGTGGGCATCATCGAGCGCGGCTGGCCGATCGGACAGACCGCTCAACTGTTCACGAAGCTGACGATCGGCGACGGTCTGTCCAGCCAGATCCCGTCGTTCGTGATCTCGATCGCCGCCGCCCTGATCGTGACCCGCTCGGGCAGCCGCCTGGAGCTCGGCAACGAGCTGACCGATCAGCTCACGAGCCAGCCGCGGGCGCTGTACCTGACAGCGGGGTTCCTGGCGCTCATCGCGATGACGCCGTTGCCCACCCTGCCCCTGCTCGTCACCGCGATCGGGCTCTCGGGGCTGGCGTTCGGCATGAACCGGGCGCAGCGCACGCGTGCGAACACGGCCAAGGAAGAGGCGCAGGCCGATGCCGCCCTTGCCGCTCAGGACGACAAGCCACTGGACAACCTCCTCAAGATCGACACGCTGGAGCTTGAAGTCGGCTTCGGCCTGGTCGGGCTGGTCGACACGAGCCAGGGCGGCGATCTTCTGGACCGCATCTCTGCGATCCGGCGGCAACTGGCGTCGGAGTTCGGCTTCGTCATGCCACCGATCCGCATCCGCGACAACATGCAGCTGGAATCCAACGAGTACCGCATCAACGTCCGCGGCAATCCCGTCGCCGTCGCCTCGGTCGAGCCGGGCAAGCTGTTGGCCATGGACTCGGGGCTGGCGACGGGGCCCATCGAGGGCGAGGCGACCAAGGAGCCCGCGTTCGGGCTCGACGCGCGGTGGATCGAGCCGGACGCCCGAACCAGGGCCGAGACCATGAACTACACAGTCGTCGATCCCACCAGCGTGCTGGCAACGCACCTGACGGAGGTCGTCAAGCAGCACGCGCACGAATTGCTCACTCGCCAGGAGGTCAAGAACCTCGTCGATGGGCTCAAACAGCGGGCCGAATCGCTCGTCGAGGACACGATTCCGGGCGTCTTCAAGATCGCCGATCTTCAGAAAGTTCTCCAGAACCTGCTCCGCGAGCGCGTGCCGATCCGCGACATCGAAACCATTGTCGAGACGCTCGGCGACTGGGCCCCGAAGACCAACGATCCGGAGATCCTCACGGAGTACGTTCGAAACGCGCTCCGCCGAACGATCTGCAAGCAGAACGCGGTCCCGAACGCCGACGGTCGCTCGCGCCTGGTCTGTGTCACGCTCGACCCCAGTTTCGAGGACATGATCAACGGGTACATCGACCGCGGTGCGGGTGGGACAGCCCTGACCATGCCGGCGCGGGTCGCGACCGCCACGGCACAGCAGATCATCTCCGCCCTGGAGAGAGTCACCGCCTCGGGCAATCTGCCCGTTGTGATCACCTCGCCGCAGGTGCGTGCCGTGGTGCGGCAGCTGCTCGCGCCGCATCTCGCTCATGTCGCCGTGCTCGGCTACAACGAGATCGAGCCGGACGTCGAGGTGGAGTCGATGGCGCTGGTGACGGCGCCGAGCGAACCCCAAGCCGTCGGGGGTGCCGCATGAGCCCGCATGGCGGATCCATACATCGCGTGCCAGACAACGTGCGGGCATTTCGTCAAGCGTCACGACGCCGCGACGCCGATGAATGCCACGACAGGTCGGCCCGAGGCCGGCCCGCATCATGCCAAGGAAGGCGAAGATGAACCTCAAAACCTACCGTGCAAAGACCATGGCTGACGCGCTGGCCGCGGTGAAGCGTGATCTCGGCCATGACGCCTACATTCTTCACACCAGAACCCAGCGGGTCGGCGGTCTGTTCGGCGTGCTGGGCCGACCCGTGGTCGAGATCACGGCGTCGGATGCGCCCCCTCGACGCCGCAAGGCGAAACGCCCATCCCAAAGGCCGGCGCAGGCAAGGCCGTCCGCAGCGGCGGCCGCCCGCGCGTACGCGAGCGCGTCGGGCCCGGGTCCGCGGCGTGACTCGGCGCTGCCGCCGGCGAACGCCCACGTCGCCCCGCCGCCGGCCAAGCAAGCA
>JADFOF010000332.1 GCA_022563015.1 Planctomycetota bacterium | reverse complement strand
CCCACTTCACCCGCCGCCGCGTGATGAGCCATCGCAATTTCATGCGTCACGCCCCGTTTGCTTGCCGCACTCGGGGCAGACTGATTCGCGAGACTGAAAGTGGGCGATCAGCCGATTGCAGTAGCGATCCTGCGCGAAAACATACGGCGCGAAAGCAGCGAAGAAGAAAGCCGCCAGACCCAATCCAAACTCGTCCAGCGATGTCCCGTACACAAAGACCAGCACCAATATGGGTACAAGCGCCACGAATTCAAATGGCAAGACCCTAAGCAGGGTGCTGCGCCACGATTCGCGGCCAATCTCCATCTTTTCCTTCAAAGTGAGTCCGCTTGACATTGCCGTCCTCCCAATCCGCGTGACCAGCCGCCGTAGCCGCCTGCGTGCCATGCGGGAAGTGTATCGGTGGGCCGGCGAGTGGGGTGGCCAACGGCTCACTGCGAGTTCGACCACCCACCCCACGCGGACCCCGGGCCGGGGAGCGCTCCCGCCCGCCTGGCATTGCAGCTGAACGCCACGCGCGGGGCAGCAGCGTAAGATACAACCACGGCCGAAGCCCACAACCGGAGAACGCGATGAAAGCTCCTGCCGCAGTGTTGCTCTTTTGCCTTGTCGTTGTAGGCGTCGCGGCATGACCGACAAGCAGAAGCCGCCCTCCCGCCCCGATGGCATCAGGGGAAAGGAAAGAGTTATCGTCCTGCTGTTGACGCTGGCCGTGCTATCAGTCCTCGGTCTTGGGACATTGGGAGTGATTCTGCTGATCCAGAATCTCTAGAGCCCGTCTGCCTTTGATCCGCTTCGCCCCACACCGCGGAATCGACCCACTCAGATCGCCCGAGAGCGACGCGGACGAGGTCGGGCCATGCTGGGGGACCTTGCGCCACGGGCGAACCAGGGCGGCCGCGCCGTAGAAGTCCTCGTGCTTCGCCACCCACCGTTGCCCCTCATCGTCGCGCGCGGAGCAGACCCAGAGCGACACCCCGTCGTCGCGGGTCCATTGGTAGAACCCGACGTGCAGGTGCAGGTGGTCACGGATGGCGTCGAGTATGTGGCTGGCGAGGGTGGCGGTCATGCGGGCGTCTCTGTCGTTGGCCTGTCGCACCCCGGGCAGACGGGGCCGGGTCGATGCCGGCGAGGTCGTGGATCTCGATCCCGAAGGCGCCGGGACTGGGGATGGCCTCGGCAATCTGCACGTGCGGAATCAGTCACCCGACGGGTCCGGGCCGGTGGTGTTGGCATCCAAGCGCATGGCGAAGCTCAGCTGATGACCGTCCGGGTCGGCGAGGTGGAAGTAGCGCTCGCCCCATTCGGCGTCGCGCGGCGGCGCGCCCGGCTGCAGGCCCAGCTCGACCACTCGGTCGTACATGGCGTCCACGTCCGACACGTAAAAGATGATCCGTCCCCACTGGGACCGGGGCTGGTAGGCGGGCTGCGTGATGAGATTGAGATACGCGGGGCCGGCGACGAGGCTTGTGAATGAAGCCTCTGCACCGCCGTAGCGGATCGAGAACCCGAGCGAACGGTAGAACCCCACGGCCCGCTGCATGTCGCGGATGACAAGGGTTACAGCGCTGATGCATTCGATCGTGGGGCTGGGGTGCGGTGGAATCATCGGCGTCTGTGGTCGCGACGGGGGGCTGAGGTCGATTTGAACGACCGACAAGGGCAACGATAGCAGACCATTGTCACCGGCGTCGCCCGCCGAGAGGCGTCGTGCGGCCCGTACTGCCCCGCGACGGGGAAGCGACACGTGCCCGAAGGGTCCGCGAACAAGGCCGCCTGCGGGGCCGTGTTGCGGCTCACTCATCCTCCAGCTCAAATCCCACCAACCTCGCCAGCGCCACAGCCGCGCCGTAGAAGTCCTCATGCTTCGCCACCCACCGCTGCCCGTCGTTGTCGCGCGCGGAGCAGACCCAGAGCGACACCCCGTCGTCGCGGGTCCACTGGCAGAACCCGACGTGCAGGTGCATGTGGTCGCGGATGGCGTCGAGGATGTAGAAGAAACGCGCTCAGAACAGGTTGATCAGGACCGGCCACGCTGACCCGGGGGGACACCCCCCATTCTCGATGAGCCTCATGCGGTGGAATGATCCACCGCGAGTGTGCGGCGGCGCCCAATCACCCCGAGAGCGCCTACTGCCAGAAGCAACAGTGTTCCCGGTTCGGGCACCGAGATGTTGTCAATCGCAAATAGGCCGAAGAGTGTTGCACCGCCAGTATGCACCCACGTCGCGCTCGTGATATTCGCAAAACCCGCCGGGAGGAAGAAGGTCTCGAAATCTTCCACGCCACCTACGCCATCTACCAGGCCGTCGGGCGAGAAATTCGCGACGACGTTTCCAGGCTGTGCCGTCACCGTGAAGGGCACCTCAAAATTCGTCGGAAAGCCGGAAAGATCGAACGATTCGAGATTGAACGATCCGCCGCCTTCGCGCGTCAGGACCATATCGTGGTGCCACACTCCGACATGCGTGCCGTTGTAGCCCCAGAATTCCACCGCGTTGCCGACGTGCGATTCGTTATCATCCGGAATGGGTCCCGGTGTGAACGCGAAGCCCCCCGAGGTCCAGGTTTCGCCGCTTCCAAAATCGATCACTTCGCCCGGAGGCAGTCCGTATTCTTCAAAGTCGACGATTTGGCCTCTCGTGGCGGCCGGGGCGGTGATCAGTGAGAGCAGGCACAGCGGGACAAGGTTCCGCACAGCGAGCGACGATCGACGGTTCTCAAACAACATGACTTCTCCTTCAAACAAACTCCTGCCCGGTTGGTTGGCGCGGGGGAAATGGGACGAGTGGATGATCTACGGGCAACCGCCAACAAAGGCGTTCTGGAAGCACAGGAAGTCGAAGATGTCGCAGGCCGGGTCGGGATCGCAGTCGCAGGCGTACGGCTCGCCGAGTACGAAGCTGTTCTGGAAGCAGAGGAAGTCGAAGATGTCGAGGACGCCATTGGGGTCGCAGTCGGGGTAGCAGAGACCGGTGCCCCCTGTGATGACGAGGGCATAGTCCGCGTCGAGCGCGGGGGTCTCGACGTGGCTGTCCTCAACGATCTCGTCGGCGATCACCTCGATGAGCCACTCGCCCGACTCGGGGCTCTGGATGAAGACGTTCTCGA
>JADFOF010000331.1 GCA_022563015.1 Planctomycetota bacterium | reverse complement strand
CGCCGCGTGAACTTCACTTTCATCTCCGCCAACTGTGCGTCGTTGGCGTGACGCAGGAACGCCTGTGCCTCAAAGTGCATCTCTGCAAAGTGTTGAGCGGCTGGGTCGACCGGCTCCGGGGTTGGTGCCGGTCTCGGTCCGGGTCGAGGGGCGCCGCCGGGGGCCCCGGGCTCGGCGGGGGGCGGTGCTTCACCACGGGGGCCCTCTTCAGCCGGCGGCGCGACAGGTGGGGGTTCAGGCGGACGCGGGGTACCTGGGGGCAGGCGTCGTTGTGCTCGGAAGCTCCCGGCCTTGAGGATGGCGGCCACGGCCCCGCCACCGCCGATGAGGCCGCCCTCGATCGCACCCCCACGGACCACCTCCGGGGTACGCAGGACGATCTCCGCCAGAGCATCCAGAAACATGAACTCTTCAATGACCGCGGCACGTTGGAACTGTTCGAGAACGAGCTCGGCCTCACGGATCCCGACGCCCGCACCTACGGCCTTTGCGATGTTGCCCATTGCCCGCGCCGCATCCTGCAGGTTGCCCTTCGCCAGTGCGTCGCCGATGTTGCGGTACGCCTTGGCCCCAAAATGGTGCCCGGCTACCTCGAAGAGCGCCAGCGTCAGATACCCGTGCAGCACCGTCGCGCCAATCGCGGCCAGTTCGCTGCCGGTCTCGTCGAGCACCTGGCGGCCATGCTGGGCTGATCCACGGTTGATGAGGTAGGACAGGGGTACGGCCGCCGCGCTCGGGTGGAGTGCCGCGAGCGTCCCGTCTGGGAGCCTGCTGACGATGGTGGCGCGAGTGGCCACGGGCCCGAGCACCTTTGAGCCAGCGGGAATGACCGCGAGGCGAGGCTTCGGAAGCCCCTTGCCGCGGAACGCGATCAACGACAGGAACGGGACGAGCCCGCCGACCGTCTCGCCGATGGCGCCGGCGGCCCCCTCGGTTGGTTCGGCGAGGATTGCCCGCCTCCTGCCGGCACCAACAATGTCTGCGGTCGGCAAGAGCTCGCCGTCCAGGTACAGCAGGCCCTTCACGAAGCCCTGGCCGAAACGCCGCAGCGCCCCGCGGTCCTGCGGCCGGTCTCCGAGCTGGGCGAGCCGCTGATCGTGCTTCGTCTGGTCGAACGGCTGATCGAGGTTGCGGCCCCTGGTCGCCAGGAACAGGAAATCGGCGTCCTCGGCGAGCATGGTGCCCGGAGCGAAGCGCCGCATCCACTCGGCGCGATCGTCGTAATAGTCGCGTTCCGGGACGTCTACGCTGTCGCGGAAGGCGACGTTGAGCTCGGCGTCGTCGAGTCCGGCCAGACTGAGGAAGGTCCCCCGCCGCGACGTGACTGGAGGCAGAGCTATGGGGTGCCGCGGACGCGGGTTGATCCGGGCGACCTCTTCGCGTGCGACGCGGTTGACGAGCGCCCTGCGCCGCGCCGCGGGCGAGTAGAGCTGTGACGTCAGCTCGTTATCCGGGCCGAGCACGGGCGATATACGCTCGCCGCCGAAATCCACGAACGCCTCTCGCTCGTCGGCGTAGTCCCCCGCCCGCGACTCCATGAACTGCCGGAACGACCCCGACGACGCGTCGCCGAGCCTTCGGCGCTCCGAGGCACGCTCATCGACGCCGCGAAGCCACTCCAGCCCGGTCGGACGGTCGGGTTCTCCTGGGAGCGTCGGCGTCCTCGGCCCCGGCAACCGGCTCATGGGCTCGGCTCCAAGCGCCGGATCACGTTGTCAGTGGGTGGCTCTGAGAGCTCGAACGGGTTGATCGTCTCGCCCCTGATCGTCGTCCCGGACATCCAGCCGTCCCACTTGTGCCGCTTTGCGTATGTGTCGAGGAACGCCATGAACCCTCGATTGTCCAAGTCCGGCGGACCCTCGCCTTCGTCGATCCACGCTTCGGACGCGCTGATGTAGAACTCTTCGACGTAGGTTTCACCGTGAAACTTGGCGGCGAACTCCTCGACCGATCGCACCTGGAACTGCGGGTGCCAGATGAACCGTCCCGACGGCCCGACAGTCTCGGTGGTGATCGTGATGCCGCTGGCACGCAGCAGGGGCCGGAACTCCGGATTGTCTTGCCAGATGACCCGGCGTATGCGCCTGAGTGGCTCGATGGCCATAAACGCCGCGATCTGCGGCTCGTCCTCGTCGGTGATACCACCTGGGAGGTACGTCCAGTTGTTGTCGGGGCTGAAGAAGCGGTGCGTCATCGGCGTGCCAAGCGACGGGGACTCCGGCAGAAGGTCGAGCTCGCCCTGGAATCGACGGACGCTCGCCTCTATGTACTCGGCGACGGCTGGATCGCGCGCCATTTCGGGGGTCAGCGCGAGCTGCTGCGTCGTGAGCATGAGCCCATCAATCCCGACCCATCGTCCGAGGATCGCGTCGCGTGCAGCCATGCGGGCGACCTCGACACGGGCCAGTCGCTCCGGCGTGTTCGTCACCGTCGGAATCATCGTTTCGCTGTATTCGCGGGAGTAGGCGGCGGCGTAGTGCGACCTGTAGAGATCAATGATCCCCGGCGTGACAAGACCGCGAGTCTGCGACAGGAGCTCGCCGACCTCATGCTGGAGCAACGATTGCCCCTTCAGGGCTCCGGCGTCTTCGTCGACGGGGAAGCCTTCGATGGTGTTGAGAGACGTGTCGGCCTCAAGCAGACCCGGCAGGAAGCCCGGGCGCTGGCCGAGCTCTGCGATACGGTTCCACTCCGGCGATCCCGGATCGTGCTCTTTCGCCAGGTCGAACAACACGCGGGCCCGAGCCCCTTGATGCTGTTTGGTGCCGGCGCGGCCAAAGATCGACAGGCCGTGCAGCACGTTGTCGGCGAGCCCGGCGTCCTTCTCCCAGATCGCGTGGATCATCCGCAACCCCTCGTCGGCGTTGGCGATCCCGTCCGTGAAGCTGTCCGCGATGTCCTTCACGACGCGCGGGCCGACCTTGCCAAGCTGCTCGGCCATCCGGCCGGCGACCTCCCATTTCTGCTGGCCCTTGGCGATCTCGCGCTGGTACATCCACTCAAGCGTCTCGCGCGTCCAGCCGCGGGCGTGGCCGTCCTGTCTGCCAGCCATGACCGCGTCAGCCTCGATGCGCTCCGCCTGTTGCGTTCTTATGACCGTGATCCTTGTCTCGATGTCGAG
>JADFOF010000330.1 GCA_022563015.1 Planctomycetota bacterium | reverse complement strand
TGCTGCGCCACCTGCTCCGCAGCCAGCTCTATGACCGAATGCATTACTTGCGGGCCATCCCGGCCCCGCACATCGCGCTCGTCCAACGACGATAGCCCTTGGGAAAGACGCGAAAACAGACGTGAATAGCCTGCCGGCGTGCGCTCCTCGCCCTTTTCGGTCAGATAGAACACGTACGACGGCCGACCAACGCCGTGCCGTTCGGCGCGTACGTCGGCCAGCCCGTCCACTCGCAGGTGGTCCAGGTGGCGTCGCACAGTCGCCTGGCCCACGTCCAGCGCTTCCGATAGCGCCACGACGGTCGCCTCGCCGCGCTTGCGGAGAAGCTGCAGCACCTGATCTTTCGTGCTTTCCATCACGATCCCAGGATACCGAGCCAGGCCACTTTCGTCAAGATAAATGTACTTTAAATCAATTTTTGTGCAATAACTTCGCCAAGCGGAGCGGCTTGGACAGCAGGTTCACAGCTTGCCCGCAGTTGCTCTGAACCTACAGGGCGACCGCAGGTCGCCCAAGCTTAGGCAGCCAACAGAGGCGCAGCATCTGCCAAGCTGACGCGCAGGCCGGCCAAGGTCAGCCCTAGTTACAGTTGTGATTGAACTGCAGAATAATTCCCAGGATGTCGTTGGGGAGGTCGATTACCCCGTCGGGCCCTTGTGTGTCATTCCAGGAATTGATTCCAGTCCAAGTACCCCGGTCAAACTGCACATCGTAGCCGGAGGTACCGGCAGGGTGATGCTGTATGACGCCCAGGATATCGTTCGGCAGGTCGATGAAGCCGTCGGTCGGCAACACCCCACCCGGCCCAAGCACATCGTAGAAATCCCACTCGTTGAGAAAGTCTCGCTGGCCGCCCAGCTTCTCGTCCGGCCCGTTTTCGCGCTCGTCGCTGCAGCCATCGCCGTCGGTGTCCGTCGGGTCAGGAGTTGCCGTGGGCGTCGCCGTGGCAGTCGCAGTCGCCGTCGGCGTCGCGGTCGCAGTCGGGGTTGGCGTTGGGAGGTCCACGCAGTTGATGACGAGCGATCCAACCTTCGGTATCGTCTGCGTCGTATCGGGCTCTACGAAGAGCGATCCGTTTTGCAGCGCGATCGGGTCTCCTTCGGGCAGCAGTTGGATCGTGGATGTTACCTCTGACGCCGGACACGTCAGCAGCACTTGGACAATGCTGCCTTCGAACGTACTCACAGGTATAGGAGGAAAGAGACCGCTCACGCCGCCGTGGAAGAGCAGCGCGGGGCCGGGCTCCAGCCGGAAGGCGACGCCTGAGGCCAGATCGGGCCAGACTATTTCATCTTCCGGCTGCGTCTCCGGTTTGTACACCAAGTCGACCGCGACGCAGTCGTCGTCGAAACGATCGAAGCCGTCCGCGCTGCCGTTATCGATGGTGTCGTTGCAGGTGTTCGGCCCGGCGCCATCCTCGCGCGCCGTCGGGTCGAACACGCCGAAATCGAGGAAGGTCTGGAACAGCACATAGCCCGCCGCGGGCCGCGTCGTTACGTCTACGGAGAGCGTGAAGCTCGAACTGATGCGAACGTCGCAAGGGCCAACGCTGCAGGAGCCCGTTTCGCTTGTCACGCTCAGCTCCATCTCCGGCCCGCCGCCCGAAGCTGAGACGGAGCGGTCCGTGTCCGAGCCCACAGCGATAATAACGAGCGCCGTGATAGCCACGGCCACGAGGAACGCGACGGCGGTCCAGCGTCCAGAACGACTTACGTTAGTGTTCATCACAACAACCATAAGGCGGGGCAGTTGCACAAGCCTCCAGTTGCCGAGCAACCGGACGGTAACCCTCAAGATTAACCATAATCCTTTGGATTACCCGGCGGGAGCGGGGACTCCACCGTGCGTAGGAACGGTACAACCGCTTAGACAAGGCTGTCAAGCCTCCACACTCAGCCCAGTTGCTGTAACGAAGCAACCGTCAAAACCGCCCACGGTGCAGCCGGAACCGAAGCTTCTGCAAGGGACGGAACGTCACTCGGGGACCGAAGGTCACCACCCATCTGCCAAACCGAACGTCAGGTTGGCCTTCACCGTTACGTAAGCGGCAGAACCGAAGCTTCAGCCGAGATAGAAAGGAGCGCCCCAATTGGGGCGCTCCTTTAAGTGACCGCAGGTCACTCGTTTGTGCTACGTGCCGCGTTCTATGAAAGCGCGGGGCATCCTCCTGGGTTGAACTGCAGGATCACACCCAGGATGTCGTTCGGCAGGTCAATCACGGCTGACCTCCCGTCAGCTTGGCAGTTGCTTCGCAACTGCTGCCTATACGCACCTGTGGCTGAACCGCAGGGTCAGCCAGTTACCCAACAACTGCATGGCGACCGCGGGTCGCCCGAGGTCACCCCCTACTGACAGCGGTGGTTGAACTGCAGGATCACGGCTGACCTCCGGTCAGCCCTATGCGCACCTGTGGTTGAACTGCAGGATCACGCCTAGTATGTCGTTTGGCAGGTCGATGACCCCGTCCGGCCCCTGAGTGTCATTCCAGGAATTGGCCCCAGACCACGGCCCGCGATCGAACTGCGCGTCGTACCCCAACGTGCCGGAAGGGTGGTGCTGTATGACGCCAAGGATATCGTTCGGCAGGTCGATCACGCCGTCGATCGGCAGCGCCGCGCCCGGCCCCAGCACGTCGTAGAAGTCCCAGGCGTTCAGGAAGTCGCGCTGCCCGCCAATCGCCTCGTCGCTGCCGTCCTCGCGGATGTCCACGCAGCCGTCGCCGTCCGTATCGGGCCCGCAGTTCGCCAGCGCTGCCGAAGCTAACACGTCCACCCTGCCCCACCCGTACACGTTGTCCGCCCCCGCAATGCCAAGGTCGACAGCACTGCCCGTGATCAGGTTCCTCAGTGCGACCCGGCTCAGCGATGGGTCGCACTCCAGCAGCAGCGCGCCCGCGGCCGCGACGTGTGGCGCCGACGCCGACGTCCCATAGAACTGCACGCCCGTCGTCTGGCAGGACGGGTTGCCCGCCGCGAAACCGTCGGAGCCCGTGATGCACACGCCGTCTGCCGCGACGACGTCCGGCTTCAGCCGGCCATCATCGGTTGGACCGTTGCTGCTGTACGACTCGATGCTGCTCGGGCTGCCGTGGTAGACAGCGCCGACAGACACGGCCGCCGCGGG
>JADFOF010000038.1 GCA_022563015.1 Planctomycetota bacterium | reverse complement strand
TGCCTCGTAACGGAATCAACTGCGCGCGCACCCGACGCGTGGTTGATACCGCGTCAGCGCGGCGACGCGAGTCGGCGCTGGATCCTTGCGGCGAGTCGGCGCTCGAGGTGTTCATCGCGCGCGATCGGGCGGGTGAACGTGCCGCCGCGATTGATGGGATCCCGCGCGAACGTGCTCAAGCGGATGCTCGTGGTGTCGATGCGCCGGTTGGGTCGGCTTCGGCGCTCGATGACGACGATGACCGTCCCGGTGAACGGGCCGACGAACTCGCGAAGATCATTCGGCGCCGGGCTCGGAGCGGTGGGCGAAGCGGGTTGTTCCGGCTTGGCTGCGCCCACGGGCTCGAAGATGATCCGCACCGTGCGGAACTGATGATTGGCGAAGTCCTCCCACTCCTGGCTGAGCGACGACTGCTCGCGGTCCCAGGGTGTGGCCAGCCCGGCGGAGTGTTTCCGGTGGGTGGAGAGCACGCCGTGGCGCGCGTCGACGCGGTCGAGCTCGAACCGCATGTCGCGGAGCGTCCGCCGGGCGGCGTCGAACGCCTGGGCGTATTGACCCTCGTTGATGGCGAACGTCGCCCGCTTCGGTTCGCCCGAGGCGCATCCCATGAGCAGCGACGCCAGAACCACAATAATGGCGGGGTACTTCACGGACCGGATCGTATCACACGAGTCGGACGGCGGGACGGCTGGAGCGTTCTCAGATCGGATGACGCGTCAAGATGTGTGCTGGACGCCGAGTCGGAGTCCGCGAAGGCTCGGATATCTCCCATGACACCCATACACCCGTGATCCGAGCCTTCGCCCGCAACGGGCTCAGACTCGGCGTCAACACCTTAGACTCGGCGTCCGTTCAGGCGCGCGCGACGCGTGGATTGAAACCGTGCTACGTCGAATCGGCCTCGCGGCGGACGATGTCCCAGGCGGTGCGGATGTGCTCGTCCCGGCAGGAGGTTGACCCGACCGCGAGGCGCAGGACGAACCGCTCGGGCCCGCCATCGGGCGACGGGAGCGTGCTGTGCGAGAGGAAGACGCGGCCGGTCAGGTTGACGCGCTCGAGCAGCTCGCGGTTGCGTGCGTTCAGGAGCTTGGCGTCGATCCCGGGCGGCCCGGTCATTCGAAAACAGACGAGCTGCAGGTGTCTTGGGGCGCAGATCTCGAACCGCTGGTCGGCGCGCACGAGGCTCTCGAAAAGGACAGCCATGCGGATCTGGCCCCGCACGAACGCGCGCAGACCCTCGACCCCGTAGTGCCGCATGACGAACCAGAGCTTGAGGGCGCGGAAGCGGCGGCCGAGCGGGATCTGCCAGTCGCGGAAGTCGATGGTGCGGCCCGGATCGTTGGCGGGGGTGCGCAGGTACTCGGGGCTGACGCTCAGAGCCCGCGTGAGCGACGCCCGGTCGCGGGTCCAGAGCAGGCTGCAGTCGAAGTTCGTCAGCAGCGCCTTGTGCGGATTGAAGACGATCGAGTCGGCGCGCCCGACCCCGTCGAGGATCCAGCGGTGCTCGGGGCAGATACACGCAGCGCCGGCGTGGGCGGCGTCGACGTGCAGCCAGCAGTCGTCCGTAACGCCGACATCTTCAAGCGCCCCGGCGATCTTCGCGATCGGATCGAACGCGCCCGACGAGGTCGTGCCCACGGTCGCGACGACACAGCACGGGTGACGCCCGGCGGCGAGATCCTCCGTCAGCACGTCGGCCAGCGCGCCCGGGTCCATCGCCAGATCCGCGTCGGTCGCGACGAACCTCACGCGCGAGGTGTCGTCGGCGTCTCGGGCCAGGCCCGCGATCATCGCGGCCTTGAGCACGGACGAGTGCGCCTGGGTCGAGGCGTAGACGACGAGCCGATCGGGCGCGACGGTTCGGCCGGGTCGGTGCAGCACGCGCGATCGTCCGGCGAGCAGGGCGATGAGCGTCGCCTCGCTGGCGGTGCCCTGGATGCACCCGCCGCCGGGGCTCGCGAACCCCGCCCGGCCGAACATGAACGACTCGGGCAGCCCGATGGCGCCGGCCATCCAGTCCGTGACGCGCATTTCGAGTTCGGTGGCGGCCGGGCTGGTCGCCCACGACATGCCGTTGACGTTGAGCCCGGCCGAGACCAGCTCGCCCAGGATCGCGGGCCCCGAGGCCTGGCACGGAAAATAGCCGAGAAACCCCGGCGACTGCCAGTGCGTCAGGCCGGGCAGGATGATGTCGTCCAGATCGCGCACGATCGCGTCCCACTCATCGGGCGCGCCCGGCTCCTGGGGCGGCTCATCCGGGAGTTGACGCAGCACGTCGCCCGGCTGAGCTGCCGACTGAACCGGCCAACGATCCGGCTGCTCCATGTACGACGCGACCCAATCGACAAGCCGATGCCCGAGCTCGCGGAACTGGTCGGGCGTCATGTGCCCGTCGGCACGGTGTTCGTGCGAGGTCGGCATGCCCGGGACGGTAGCGCCGACGATCTGAAGCCGTCACGTGGGCAGCTTTGCGAGCTCGAGTTCGACGCGGTCGATCAGGCGCTCGACGGTCTCGGGTCCGAAATCGAACGCGAGGTTGGCCGCGGCGAAGAGCTCGGGCAGCGGACGAGAGCCGCCCAGGCGCAGTGCGTTGAGATAGTCGGTGATGGCGGCGGGCTCGCCGTCCTGAAGCGAGCGGAGCCAGAGCTGCAGCGCGCCCAGCTGGGCGATGCCGTACTCGATGTAGTAGAACGGGCTGCCGAACAGGTGGCCCTGTCTCTGCCAGAGCACGTCGAGATGCGATTCCAGCCCTTGCCATGACAGGAAGTGTCCGCGCGCGCCGAAGCGCGTCATCAGCGAGCGCCAGTGCTGCGTGCGTTCGTGGCGCGAGTGCGTCGGGTTCTCGTAGATCCAGTGCTGGAAGGCGTCGATGGTCGCGATCCACGCGAGCACGGAGACGGTTCCTTCGAGGTGCTTTCGGCGGGCGCGGGCCGCGTCGGCCTCGTCGGGATAGAACGCGTCGTCGGTTCCGCCCCAGTACGGCATGGTGAGCAGCTCCATCGACATGCTGGCGACCTCGGCGAACTCGGTCGGGTAGTCGCGGTAGTGCACCAGCGGGTCGCCCCGGCACAAAATCGAGTGGAACGCGTGCCCGGACTCGTGCACCATCGTCTCCACGTCGCGGTGCAGCCCTGCGGCGTTCATGAAGATGAACGGCTCGCGGATCCGGTCGCGCATGTACAGGTAGCCGCCGGGCGCCTTGCCCTTGCGCGAGTCCAGATCGAGCTTGGCCCCGTTCCTTGAGCCGTGGGCGGTCGAGCCGTCGCCCAGCGACGCGAACATCTCCGCCAGGCGCGGATCCAGCCGCGCGAACACCGTGTGCGCCCTGGCCACGAGCTCCGTGCCGCCGGAGAAGGGGCGCAGCGGCTTTCGGCCGAGCGGGTCAACGTCGATGTCCCAGGGGCGCAGCTCGCCGACACCGAGCGCCGAAAGGCGGTCCGCGTCGCGCCGTTTCATGAACGGCGCCACGCACCGCTCGCAGGCGTCATGGAACGACCGGCAGTCGGCGGGGGTGTAGTCGAACCGCCGCATGGACCTGAACGCGTACCCGACGTAGTTCTCAAAGCCCGCGTTGGACGCCACCTTCTGTCGAAGAGCGATCATGGCGTCGTAGATCGTGTCGATCCGGTCGATGTCGCGTGCGCGGCGATCGGCGACGGCCCGCCACGCCGACTCACGCACCGAGCGATCGGTGTCTTCGAGATACCGCGCCATCTGGGGCAGCGTGCGCTCGGCCCCATCGAACTCGACGGTCATGGCGCCCGTGATCGTCTGATAGTCCTGGGCGAGTGTGGACAGCTCGGTCTGCAGCGGGACGTTCTCGTCGCGGAACAGCTCGACGTCCACAGCCGTGTCGCGGATGAGCACGAAGTAGCGCTCGCGGTCCAGCTCGATGCGCTGCGTCAGCTCGACCTGCCTCCGGTCGAGCCGGAACTCCATCGGCTTGATCCGGGGCTCGACCTGCTCGATGAAGTCGCGGTAGGCGCCGGCGGCCTGCTCGTCGTCGGTGTCGCAGGTCATCGAGATGTAGAGGTTCGCCAGCGCCTCGCTGCACGCGGCCGTGAGCTCGCTGCGATCCAGGATCCACCGCTCGAGGTCGTCGGCCGAGGCGATCTCCCGCTCCTGCAGTTCGCGAAAGATCGGCTCGATGTTCGCAACGCGGGTCGCGTCGAGATCGGTTGGGATCGTTATCTGGGTCACACTGAGGCTCCTGTTCTCCGGTGATTCTCGCGGCCGGAGTGTACGCGCACGGGTTGCGGCGCAGAAAAAAGCCCCCGCGATGCGGGGGCCTGGTTGAGATTGGCGGTTGCGCTCAGCGCATCAGGTCGCGGAGCAGTTGCCTCTGATCATCGACCCACTGCTCGAACTGATCCTCGGTCATGTTCATGACGAACAGCGCGAGGTTTGGATTGTTACGCACCATGGAGACGATGGCGTTGAGCTGGGATCTGGCCTTGCCGACGAACTTGCCGCGTCGCTTCTTGTCCTGCTCGCCCTCTGCCAGCTGAATGGCGGCCTGATAGATCGTGAAGTACTCTCTGGTGCGCTGCTCGTCCTCGTAGGTCTTGTCGCGGAAGCGCATGTTGATCTCTTCGGCGCGTGAGATCGGATAGAAGAAGCCCTTGGTATCGCGACCGACCCACTCGACCTCGGTCAGCCCCATGACCTTTTCGAGCTCTTCGAGTGTCTTGGCGGTGCCGCCGGAGAAGCCGTACTTCGCCGCCGTGCGCGAGTCGAACGTGAGGATGCGTCCCTCCGGGTTGACGAGGTGTTGGCCCTCCTCGTTCTGGTACCAGGTCACGTCGCCATTCTCGTTGATGTCGCAGGAGAGGGGGTACCTGAAGTGCTGCATGGCCCTCATGATCTGGCCTTCCGTGTCGTGCCCGCCGCGTGCGGAGACCTTCTCCATCATGTAGACGACCTCTTCGAGCTCACGGTCCTTCATGGCGATCAGCGGGCCTCGGTACCCCGTGCAGGCGCCGTAGTTGCCCTCGGGCATGAAGTAGATTTCTTCGATGCAGTGCGCGGTCATGGCGGCGGCGGAGATCGCCGACTCGATCCATGCGACCGTGCGAAATCCGTCAGGCGCCTTGTACTTATCCTGGATGACGTCCGAGAGTCTCTGAATCTCGAGCAGCGCTCCACCGCCGGAGTTGATGAGGAACACCACCGTATCGACATTTTCCTTTTTGAGCGCTGGGATGATCTCCTCGAGGATGTGGGCGGTCATGTACAGCCCGACCATGTCCTTGCCGCCGCTCTCGCCGAGCGTGATGATCGCCACCCGCTCGGCCGAGCCCGTTCTCGCGGCGGGTTCAGTTGGCGTTTTGCTCGACGCGATCGCGACGGTCTCGGACTGCTGCCGGGGCTCGGCTTCGGCCTCGGGCTGCAGGTTTGGCTCGTCGCGCAGGATCAGCTCGATGTCGGCGGTGGCGAGCAGCTCGGTCCGCGCCAGCGACCCGGAGCCGATCTTGATCCACACCCACCCCTCGAACTCGCGGACGATCAGGCCCTCGAACACACGCCCGTCGTTCATCACGACCTTGTCGTCGGCCAGCGCGGCGGGGGCGAGCACGGCGGCGAGGGTCATCGCGACGCCCGCCATCAAACCTGGAAATTGCTTCATCTTGCCACTCATTGTGTGCACCTCGTCGATGTCGAAATCGTTGATTCGGCTGTCGTAAATCTTATTTCTGGTCGGCCAACTGCTGGAGCTTGAAGACCTCGATCATCAGGTTGACCTGCGAGATGGGCGGGTAGCCTTCGGGCGGCACCTGCCGCGGATCGATCGCCTCGATGAACTTCTGGCAGAGTCTCTTGATCTGGCGCAGCTTGCCCATCTTGGCGCCGCGGCCCTTCTTGCGCTCGTTGAAGTCGCCCCGCACAGCGATCTGCTCGAACTCGATCCACAGGCGGCGAAGGTTGCGCGGGTAGTCGTGCATGCCGTCGCGCCATTGCTTCATGATGTCTTCGGCCCGGCCGTCGATGAGGACGTAGTTGCGGTGGATCTCAAGCTCGAAGAGCAGGTCGTCGAGCGTGTCGACGGTGCCCTTGGATATGCCCAGGTCGCGGGCGACGCCGGGCTTGAGCGTGAGGACATCGTTACCCCGGCCTCGGACTCGATCCTCCATGGCGTCGGCGTACTCCTTGAGCATGCCGTTGTCGCTCAGCAGGGTCTCGTGGTTGCCCTCGGGGAGTCGTTCGAAAAAGACGGGCTCGCCGCCGACCATCGCGTAGCTGAGCACATAGTCCATGCGTGCCATAGCGTCAACGACGCGGGTGTCGTATCCGCCCTGGATCGCCATCCCGTGCGCGTGACCCATTCGCAGCGAGCGCTGCTTCTCGCGGACGACCTCGTCACCGATGCCCTCGAACAGCTGCGCGATCCCGCCGATCCCTCCCATGCGGCCCTCGCTGTGGAAGTAGATGGTGTCGGAGATAAGGGGCAGGAAGGCGCCCCCGCCCATGGCGTTGCGCACCCAGAACACGATCCTGGGTTGTTTCTCCCACTCCTTGGGGATCTCTTTGGTGATGACGGGCTCGATCTCCTCCGTGCGGAAGAGCTGGTCGAACGCCTCCATGTCATCGGGCAGTTCCGTCTCGCCGAGCCCTCCGAGCAACCCGTCGGACCAGTCGTTGTTGAGCTTGAAGATGAGGTAGTCGGCGCCTTTCTTCCTGGCGTCGGCGATGGCCTGGCGCATGGGCGTCTGCGAGATGTCCCTCCCGAACACGCCCTCAAGCGGGATCACGTACACGCGAACCTTGCCGTCATCCGGGGCGGGGGTTGGCTTGGGCGCGACGCGCGCGATCGAGCCGATCGCGGGACCCTTGCTCGCGGACACCTCTTCCGGCCCGCTGGTGCGCGTGATCGAGGCGATCTGGTCCCTGGCGTAGGTGGTGACGGCGGCGATGCCGGCCACCTTGATGCGCATCGTCACGAGTTCGTCCGTCTCCTCGATGATCGTGCCGGTGATGCGCGTGCCGTCCTTGAGGACGATCACGTCTTCGGCGAGCGCGGCGAGCGTGCGGGGTGACGCGGGCCGGGCGGGCGACGCGGCTGCCGGAGCCGCCACCACCATGACCGCAGCCGAGATGACCAACGCCGGGGTTCGCAACCAGGTTGTGTTCTTCATCGCTGTGATTCCCGTTCTCGAACTGGCGACGCGGGTGCAACCAACCGCGTGGCACGTTGCTGACGACCGGGCGCAACCGCCCGCACAGGGGCATGGACCGTGCCCGAATATACACCAAACATCCATGGAGATCGTCGCTGTCGTGCGACGATCCGCAGGTTCAGTCTACCCGGTTCTGGAGCGATCCGAGCGTCCCACTGAGAAATCCCGGAACGCGAGACGATTTCGGGCCTCGCAGCCCGCAGATGCTTAGACGCCCAGGCTGCGAACGAGTTCCAGGGCCTCGGCCCGGGTGGCGACGCCCCCCTCGAGCTGGGCATCATATGCGGCGTCGAGGAGCACCTTGAACCGCGGGCCTGGGCTCAGCCCCAGCTCGGCCAGATCGTCGCCCGTGACCAGAGGGGTGGGCGCCAGCCCGCCCGGCGAGGATCGCAGCTGCTGCACCTCGCGGCTGAGGGCGCGGGCGCGGTCGGGACGGCGGGCCTGAAGCACGCAAAGAGCATCTTCGAACCAGGGCCGGGCTGCGGTCCGCTTCTGCTGCGCGACGCCCAGCGATCCCCATTGCTCATCCACAAGGTGTACGCCGGTCAGGATCTCCCACATCCGGTCGCGTTCGTCGTTGCTCAGGCAGAGGGCGCGTCTCCAGAGGCGGAGTGTGGCACGCCCGTGGTCGGGGGACGAGAGCGCGCCGCGGTCGATGGCCCAGGCGGCCAGGGCGGCGGGGTAGGTCGCGTCGGCGGGAAGCGAATCCAGCACAGGCGTGGGCGCCTCGACGGGCTGGGTGTCGAGCACGGGCGCGTCAAGGCCCAGGGCGCTCAGCAGCGCCACGGCCTGCGCGCGTGCCGGATGGGCGAGCATGCGGCGGAGCTCTTCGCCGATGCGTTCGCGGCTGACGCCGACCAGCTCGCGGGCGTGCGCCGCGATGGCGTCGGCTGTGCCTTCGTGGATGGTGAAGCCGAGCCTGGCGGCGAATCGGACGGCCCGGAGGGCGCGCAGGTGGTCCTCGGCCAGGCGCGTGGCGGGGTCGCCGACAGCGCGGATCAGCCTGGCGTCGATGTCCCGCAGCCCGCCGACGTGATCGAGCACGGCTCCGCCACGCGGGGATCTCGGTTCGCCCGTGTCGTCCAGCGGATCGAGAAAGAGCGCGTTGATGGTGAAGTCCCGGCGGTGGGCGTCGGCGACGGGGTCGGAGAAGGTGATGGTGTCGGGTCGGCGTCGATCGGTGTACGGGCCGTCGGCACGGAAGGTGGCCACCTCGACCACCGGCCCGTCGTCGTGCACGAGCACCACGCCGAAGCTCGCCCCCACCTCGGTGGTGCGACGGAAGAGGGATCGGATGCGGTCGGGCCTGGCGTCGGTGGCGACGTCGTAGTCGGCCGGCTCGAGCGCGAGCAGTTCGTCGCGCACGCACCCGCCGGCAAAGTAGGCGGTGTGCCCGGCGTCGCGCAAGGCGACGACGATGCCCATCGCAGCCTCGCGCGCGCATACCGATTCGCCTTGGGTGGCCATGCACAAGTTTAGACGGTCTTTGAGCGCGGCTTGGTCCGCACGCGCCCCGGTTTGGCCCGCCGGGAGACGTTGAGTGTTCGGTCGCACGAGGCACGGGCTGTCTGCCGGCGAACCCAGGCCACGAGCATGCACCGGACGGGCGCGGGGGTGGTGAACGCGGCGACTAGAATCGCCGATATGTCGGTTGTCCGGGGGATCAGGCCGGCCGGTTTGCTTAGCCGGGATGGTCGATCGACGAGATTCGAGGGGTGCGCTTCTGCCCGATTCGGTGGATTCATCGGTGGTGACGTTTGTGGTGGCGGGTTGTCAGCGTTGCGGGACGACCTGGCTTGACGCCGCCCTGCGCGAGCACCCCGAGGTCTTCCTGCCGGCGCAGAAGCAGACGTACTTCTTCGATCGCGAGCACGCGCGCGGTGCGGCGTGGTACCTCGAGAACTATCGGGGCGTCGAGCCGGGACGCCGCGCGGTCGGCGAGGTCGCGACCGGGTACACGCTGCTCGATGCGATCCCCCGGCTGGCGGCGCTGCTGCCGCACGTCAAGGTCATCATGGCGATGCGGCATCCGACCGAGCGCGCTTCGAGCTTTTATGAGAGCCGGCGCGGCGAGCGGGCGTGGAAGAGCTTTGCACAGGCGCGGGCGGACGATCCAGAAATCCTCGAGCGCGGGAGGTACATCGAGCAGATCGAGGCGCTGCTCGAGCACTATCCGCGCGAGCGCCTCCTGCTGTTGTTCTTCGAGGATCTCGCGGCGGACGAGCGCGGCTACTACCGGCGGGTGCTGGAGTTTCTCGGCGTGGACCCGTCGTTCGAGACGACGCGGTTCGGCCGGAAAGTGAACGCGGCGATGTTTTCGGGTCTGCGGCAGCGGCTCAAGTCGGTCGGGCTGGAGACCGCGGTCAATCTGTTCGCCAGGAGCCCCGCCGGCGACCTCGTCCGGACGCTGAACCGAAGGATGGCCATCGGTGCGGGGCACAAGCTCGGCCACGCCGAAAGGGCCGAACTGGTCGAGTACTATCGCCCCTTCAACGCGCGGCTGTCCGAGTTGACCGGGCGAGACCTGTCGGCGTGGGATCGTTAGTCACCGGGAGACTTTGGATGCGGATCGGGCACTACGTGTCGGTCGTGGCGGGGCAGAAGGGCTTCGAGAACAACGTCTCGGGGCATATCCAGGTGCCCATGAAAGCGATGGAGCTGCTCCGAGACGCCGGGCACGAGGTGCACCTGATCACGAACGCGTTCGGCCCGGAGCGCTCGCTGCCGGACTGCCTGCCCAGGGACGTGCCGGTGCACTACGTGGCGGACGGTCGGCGGCGCGGCGGCGTGCTGGAACGGACCGGAAGCCACGCCCAGGGCATCCATCCCATGCGCACGCTCCGGCAGATGAGGCAGATCGTCTCGATCGCGCGCGAGACCGACCTGGATGTGTTGCACTCGTACGGCGTGAATCGGTCGGCCCAACTGCCCGGCGTGCTGCGCATGCTGGGGCTGAAGATCCCCAGCGTGGGGACGCTGGCGACGGCGCAGTTCCCCGAGCGGCTCCCCAAGCCCCTGTCCCGGGCGCTCTGGAAACGCGTCGGCGCCGTGCTCACCGCCACGAACTACGTGCGCGACCTGTGCGCACGGCATGGCGTGACGACGCGGATTGTTCGGCACGGGGTGATCCGCGACCTGCGCGCGGAGTTGGGCGACGACAGGCCGGGCGAACGCAACCGCGTGCTGTTCTGGCGCGATCCGACGCGTGAGAACGGTGCCGACGTCGTGATGCGCGTCTACGAAGCGCTGGCGTCCAGGCATCCGAGCGTGCGGTTCACGATGGCGGTCCGCCCGCACTGGGCGGAGATACCGGGGATCGACGCCTGGGCCGAGCGGTTCGACAACGTCGAGGTGCTGCGTTTCCCGTACGAGAAAGATGTCACGCTGCCAAAGCTCATGTTCGAGTCGCTGTGCGTGCTGATGCCGATCCGCGAGATGAGCATCCAGCCGCAGCTGGTGATCGCCGAGAGCATGGCGGTCGGCGTGCCGGTGCTCGCGACGGACAAGGGCTCGACGCCCGAGCTGTTCGAGCACGGCAGGAGCGGGATGCTGTTCCCAGAGGGGGATGCCGAGGCGGCCACGTCGATGCTCGACGGGTTCCTGGGCGATCGATCCGCGGCCGAGGCGATGGGCGAGGCTGCCGAAAAGACCCTGCGCCGGAGCTGGAACTGGGACCGGTACGTCGAGGATGTGACGGCGGTGTACCGCGAGCTGGGCGTGAGGTAGTCAGCCGCCGCCGATCGCCTCGCGATAGAGTTGCTCGTACTGCCGGGCGATCGCGCCACCGTCGAACTGCTCGAGGACCCATGCGCGACCGTCGCGGCCCGCCTTGTCGCGGCGCCTGGGATCATCGAGCCAGCGTGCGATCGCGTCGGCGATCTGCGTGTGGTCCGGCTCGACGATTTCGGCGGCGCCAGTGGCATCGAGTTCCTGCCAGATGTCGACGCCGCGGGTGGTGATCACCGGCGTCCCGGCCGCGAGCGACTCGATCAGCACGAAGCCGAAGTTCTCCTGGCTCGTCGGCAGGACGAACAGATCGGCCGCCTGGAACAGGGACACCTTCATGTCGCCGACGACCATGCCGAGGAATCGCACTCGGTCATCGAGGTCGAGCTCTGTTGTCAGCGTTCGGAGCGAGCGCTCGTAGGCGTCGTCTCCGGAGCCTGCGATGAGCGTGGTGCACGCCACGCCGCGCTCGCGCAGGATCGCCGACGCGCGGATCAGGTGCTCGACGCCCTTCTTGTAGTGCAGCCGACTGAGATACAGGAGCATCGGCCCCTTCCCGTCGGGCATGAACTGCTTCCTGGCGCGCTTGGGTCCGGGAAGGGTGCGAAACGAGTCCATGTCGAAGACCAGCGGTACGACGCGCGCCTGGCGGCCGTCGAACCAGCGCGACGCCTGCGTGCGCTCTGCTTCTGCGGTGCAATGGACGGCGGCGGCGCGATCGAGCAGCCGACGCCCGAACACACGCAGAAACAGACGCTTTTTCAGCGGTTTCTGCGCCATGGACCAGTCGTCGAGCATGCCGTGCACAGTCAGGATGTAGGGGGTCTTGGATCGGTCGGCGTCACGGGCGAACTGGGCGTTGGCCAGTTCCCACGGCGTGTGCAGATGGACGACGTCGGCAGTCTCGACCAGCCGCCGGATCCGCCGCCGACCCGCCCCGCCGAACAGACCCATCGGGCGCGACGGCTTGTCGAGGACGATGACGTTTGGAGAATCGGGCGCGGCCCACTCGACCGGGGCGTCGGTGTCGTCGCAGACGGCGAGCGTGACCTGGTGGCCGGCGCGGGCCAGCAGCGTGCACAGGTCCAGCACCGCGCGCACGACGCCGCCCTCGACGAGTCGGATCCGCGGCAAGTAGTGCAGGATCTTCATTTCTGGAGCTCCCCGGCCTTGGGCAGATCATCTTTGACGACGACGCGTTCGGCGCGTCGGACGGCGTTGTCGCCGGAGCAGATGCTCTTGGGCGGCAGGTCGTGGAAGACGGTCGAGCGAGCGCCGACGACGGTGTCGCGGCCGATGGTCACGCCCGAGCCCACGAACACGTCCGCCGCCAGCCACACGTCGTCCTCGACCACGATCGGGTCGGTCACGAGCGGCATCTCGCGCCGGGTGTAGTCGTAGCCGGCGGCGCAGAGGTGGGTGTATTGGCTGATCGTGCAGCGGTTGCCGATGGAGATGGTGCCGACGCAGAAGAGGATCGCGTTGTCCCCGATCGCCGTGTACGCTCCCACCGAGAGGTTCCAGGGGTGATAGATGCGCACGCTGGGACGGATGCGCGCGGACTCGTGGATCGTGGCGCCGAACCCGCGGAGCAGCCAGCGGCGGATCCCGTACCAGTTGTGGAAGGTGACTCTGAACATCGGCTGGCCGACGTATTGCCAGAGCGACTCCTCGAACCGCTGCCACACGGTGGTCCCGCGCAAGAGTCGGCTGCTCTGCGAGGGGTCGGTGGTCAGGCCTTGCGAGGGCCCGGTCGCGTCTGGTTTTTCAGGTTCGGCAGGGGGTGTCACATCGATCATCCATCGCCCGAGGCTCTAACGGTCCTTCACCGCAACCACAAACACGTCCCACGAGCGGTCGGGCCAGAATCGCAACAGCATGGCGTCGATCGCGATGACGACCCTGCCCACAAACACGGGCAGTCTGAGCAAGAGGCGTTTGTTGACGAGCCACTTGCCGCGCCGGGTCTCGATGTGCATGCCCGATGCCTCAAGAGCCTGGCGGATCTGCCCGGGCGTCGCGGCCGGCCCCTTGTACAGAAGGTTGTAGAACGACTTGCGGTTGCGGTAGTTGAACAGGAAACGCCCGCCCGGCTTGACCAGCGACGCGATCGACTTGATGGCGGCCTGCTGATCTTCGACCGTCAGAAAACGCGGAATGACGTGCAGCGAGAAGACATAATCGTAGTGTGACTTTTCCAGGGTGAGATTGAAGGCGTCCTGGATCTGCACCTGGCAACGGTCCGCTGCGTTCATCGACGCGGCCTTGCTCGTGAGCAGATCGAGCATCTCCTGGTTGATGTCGGTGGCGGTGAGGCTGAACCCGCGCTCCAGGGCGAGAACCGTGAAGCGCCCTGTGCCCGCGCCGATCTCAACGACGTTCATATCGCCCTGCGATCGCGGGAAGAGGCTCGCAAAGATGCGTTGGTCGTGCTCGCTGAGCATTCGGCCTCGCGCATCTTCGAGGCGCACCTGATCGTACTCGTCGGCGCCGGTGGAATAGGCACCCTGGATTTTCTCTCGTGTGGCGGTCGTCATCAGGGCGTTCTTTCAGACGTGGGCTCACTCCCGATAACCGAGGCGGGCTTCAACCGGGCGGATCAGGGCACGGATCTGTTCCCACTCAGCATCGGTCGGATTGACCTTTTTCTCGAAGGTGTACGCCGGATCGATGAGAGCTTTGGCGTGTTCGATCACAGAGCCCGGCTCGGCAACCTCGCAGAAGTCGGTGATACGACCGGCCTGACCCGCAGGATCGGCGATCAGGTCCTCAAGTCGCACCTGAAGCCACTTTTCTCGCGGTTGATGCCCGAGATCGTCCAGCGCGATACGAACCATTTCCGACCATTGGTAGGCGGCGATCAGGGCGGGCGTGTGGCTGGCGGAAAACTCGGAGAGCCCCGGGACGCGAGGGCCCCAGGTGGCGCGGCGGCCGGACAGCCGACTCATCGCGTAGTTTCGAGCGAATCGGGCGACCATCACCGGCAGGGACCGCAATCGGATCGACGTGCGCCGACGGGCGATTACACCCGACACCGAGTCCTTGAACGTCCAGCCGAAGAGAAGCTCGGGGATCGCCGATTCGCCCCGGCGAACGACGTGGATGATCTTGCACTCGGGCATGACCGCCCGCACGAAGGGCACGCGCAGGGCGTGATAGGAAAGATCGTCGAGATAGCGGGCTTTGTGCGCGTCCTTCACAAGCTGGGCGCAGTCGCGGCGGATGCGCTGGCACACCTCGGGTGAGGCGTCGTCCGCGGTGCGCCGATCGTCGCTGCGCACGCCCATGCCCGCGCTCCAGATCATCAGCGGCTCTCCGACACAGAGGAACTCGTCCGCCGACTCCATGATACTGCGGACCACGGTTTTGCCCGAGCGGGGCGTGCCCGTCACGAGGATCGGTCTGTCGAGCGTGACTTGGGTCAAGGCGGGACTATACGGACCGCGGCTGCGTCTCTCAGTCCGTCGAGATCAGCGCGGGGTCGTTGACGATCTGGATGGAGATCATCTTCTCCGCGACCGCACCTGAAACGAGATCGCGCATCGTGACCTTGAGTTGGTACATCCCCAGCGCGAGGTTCGCGGGCAGCGCGATCTCGTGCGTCACGTGGAAGTCCCGACGCTGGTTTCTCGAAGCCTCGATGACC
>JADFOF010000002.1 GCA_022563015.1 Planctomycetota bacterium | reverse complement strand
GCGTCGTCTCGCCAGCGCCACTGATGTGTGAACGTAGAGTGCCAAATCAACAGGTGGTTCGTGGTGGCTGCCCACTGGCTATTCCCAGCGCAGAGAACGTTGACCAGCGCAATGTCAGAAACACTCTCAGGGTCACTACCGAACAAGAATCCTTGCGTTTCCCCGATATCTTCGATAGCCCTCAGGCCATAGACGATGAAATTCTCATGATGTCCGCTGGCAAAATACCACTGGACAATGTCCGGGTGCGGCGCCACACTGAGCCCCGCCGCTTGCCAGCCCTCACGACCACAATCTCTAGCCTCGCTGTTGATTAGACAGCGCACATTCTGAAATGGGTCCGAACCGATTTCCTCTGCGAGCACATTCCGGCTGAGTCGGACTCCGGCGGGCCCACTCAGCGTTTGTCGAATCACCGTGTCTGTCTGGTAGACGCTGAAGCCGTTTCTGAATTGCTCAGCCGCGAACCGATCGTGGGTTGTGAGAACGCAACCTTCCCACCAGATCATCGCCGGATGATTCAGATTCGAGCTCGAGACCAATGTGGTAGTGAGCTGAATTCCCCTCAGGTGTATGCGGCTTGCGTTTAATCGCTGGTTCGAGCCGCCTTGATCAATGACGACCTGCTCAGGTGCTAGGCCGGGTGCCGCACTAACTGTCAGCCAAGCACTCTCGGTTCTTGGCGAGAGCCACGCCGCACCATTATAGCCTCCAGAAAACGCGTAATGGCCCGCCGTGAGGTAGATCAGCCCGTTGTCTGCCTTGCCGTCCTGAGCTTCATTGATGCTCATCGCGGCTTGTTTGATCGTGGCAAATGGGTTGCCCTGTGTGCCCTCGCCGGTCACATTACTGCCGGATGACGAGACCCATCGGACCTCCCGATTCGCCAGGACCTGACCGGTCGAATCCGTATTCATGTAGAGCACATCAACAACCCGCGGCTCCCCCACCACCGGCCAGGCGATTGCGCGGACTTCGATTAGACCGTCGTCGTGGAGGTTTGCGTCGAGGGTCGCTGTGTATTCCCACACGTCCGTCCGGGGGTTGAGTTTCATTTCGTAGACTGGGGTCCAGGGGCCGCCGTCGACTGAGAACTCGACGCGGTCGATGCCGTTGATGTGGAAGGCGACGACGCCGATGTTGAACTCGGCGTCGAAGGTCTGGAAGGGGACGACGTCCCAGCGTGCGATGGCCTTGGCGTCGTAGCCGGGGGCTGCCGGGTCGCCGACCGCGTTGGGTTGTGGTGTTGGAGCGTTGAACCCGTTGCCGGGCTCAAGCACGGGGAACTCGCCGGGGGTGGTCGAGCCGTTGCCGCCCGTCGAACCGGTCGAACCGGGGCCGTAGAACGGCGTGGTGCCGGTCGCGCCGCTGCCGGTCGTGCTGGTCCCGGATGATCCGGTTCCGCCGGTCGTGCCCGTGCTGCTGGTGCTGCCCGTGCCGGTCGTGGTGCTTGTACCGCTGGTGGTGCCGGTGGCAGTCGGGTATTCGGTTCCGCTGGTCGTCGTGCCACTGGGCGTTCCAGAGACCGTGGCGGTCGAGCCGCCGCCAGATGTGGGCTCGGACGTCGAGGTCGAGCCGGAGGTAGAGCCGGAGGTCGAAGCGCCCCCGGTGGGTTCACCGCCCGTCGCGGCGCCGGACCCGCTGGTGGAGTTCGTGCCGGAGCCGGCGGTCGAGCCGGCCGATGCCGATGCGGTCGTAGAGCCTGCAGCCGGTGCTGCTTCGCCCGCGGACGAACTCGCACCGCCACCGCCGCCACCACCACCACCGCCGCCGCCACCGCCGCCGCCGGACGATCCACCGACACTGAGTCCTCCGCCACCGCCGCCGCCGGACCCGCCCGAACTCGCCTGCGAGATCTTCCCGCCGCCGATGTCGCGCGGCGCCACGTTCACCGGGAGCGCCTCGGCGCCCACTTCGTCATCGCCAACAGCCGCGAGCATCACCGTCGGCTGGAACCACCGGCCGAGCACTATCCGTCGCCCGTCGGGAAGCACGACAACGCGCCTCTGCGAGTAGACGAAGCGGACCATGCGCGTGCCGTCCGCGCGGAACCAGACGATCCGCGTCGGCTCACCCAGGCCGAATGACGCATCGAGGGCGTCGTCGGCGTCCGGATTCTCGCTGACCGCTGCGGCGATTGGCTGCGTCATGCCGGAACTGGCGGGGCCGAGATGCGTCGCCGGCGAACCGGCCGCGCACAGCAGGCAGCAGGCTGTCGCGATAGTCAGACTGATGCCGGATCGGCTCGGTCCGTGGTGTGCACTGTTGATCATGATGAACTCCCTACGTTACCTCTCCAAGAGTCCATTATCGGTTACGCATCTTGTCCAGGCCGCCGCTTTCGCCCTGATTACCCCGAATCCGCACTCCCCAGCACCCGCGCCACCGTCGTTTTCGGCCCAGGTTGCACAACGGGATCCGGGCGTCCGCCTTCGGCCGCGCTGTGTGCCGCAGCGACCGCTCGGCGGTCCGAATTGGGGATTTCCCACCGACGGAGCGAATCGGCATGGGCGATGAGCGCGGCCTCCGGCCCCTTGGCGCGCACAATTCGTGCACGCATTCCCGCGTGCAGATCAATTACCGGACTGCGCATGGGCTCCGCCCTCGATCAGTCCATCGGCTCGAGCAGGTCCGCGTCCAGTTCCAGGCTCATGGCCTGGCCCAGCGTCTGCACCTGCAGAACCAACCTGTGGGGCTTACGTCGCTCCTCGACCAGCCCTTCGACCCCCATGAGGGGGCCCGATCTCACCCGCACCCGATGACCGACACGCAGGTAGGGGTACGGATCCAGGGTCACTCCCGCGGCGAGCGCCGCGTGGATCTGTCTTAGTTCATGAATCAGCCGCGTCTGATCGGGCGCCTCGATCACCTTCGCTATGCGATTGGTCGAGAGCGCTCGAGCCCGGTCATCCCATGTCCCGCGCATGAACACATACGACGGAAAGATGGGCTTGAGCACGATCCGACGACGATGGGCGTAACGACGCTCCACCTTCACCATGGGCAGGAAGTGCCGGATCGCCATCCGCTCGAGATGCTCGGCGACGACCTTCTCCTGTCGGCTGCGCGTGTGAAGGACGAACCACTCGGCTCGCAATCCGCCCACCTCGGTGTCCGAATCCGCGAAGGGATCAGTCACGATCGGTCGGCTCGACTCGTGCCCGAGCGTCTCGATGACACCGACCTCCGCGATCATCTCACACACCTCCGCATCTTCGATGCATCGATCGCCCGACCCTGTGCCCCGGCTCGGGGATTCCCCGAGCGATGGTCCCGAGTCTACACCACGCGTGCCGACGGCCTATCGCCTCGAACCCTTTATTGTCGCAGGCTTTAGGCACCTGTCGACCCCGGTGCCAGTATTTTGCCACATGTTCGACGCCTCGGCAACGATACCGGGCACACCAGGCCTCTTTGTCCCATCGGAGCGACGCGCACGTGCCCCGGAACTGTCTGATAACCGAGGATCACGGCTCGCCGCGGCACTCCAAGTACGGCGGCACGCGCGGGCTTGTTCGCGACGGATATTCGTCATTCAGAGACGCGACGCCTGTTCACCGGCCGAACGTCTTCTGATAATCCGCCAGGAACGCGTCCAGCCCCTTGTCCGTCAGCGGGTGCTGCATGAACTGGGCGATGACCTTGAACGGCACCGTCGCCACGTCGGCGCCCGCGAGCGCGCAGTCCAGCATGTGCTTCGGGTGACGGATCGAGGCCGCGAGGATCTTGGTTTCGAACCCGTAGTTGTCGTAGATGGCGCGGATCCGGTGTATGAGGTCCATCCCGTCCTCGCCGATATCGTCGATGCGCCCGATGAACGGGCTGACGAGAAAGGCCCCGGCCTTGGCGACCATGAGCGCCTGGAGCGGCTGAAAACAAAGCGTCAGGTTGGTACGAATGTCACGGTCCGTGAGCGACTTGCACGCCTTGAGCCCGTCGACGGTGCAGGGCAGCTTGACGACAATGTTCTCGGCGATCTCGGCACGCTGCACGCCCTCTTCGATCATGCCCGCCGCGTCGAGGGCGATGACTTCGGCGGAGACCGGGCCCTTGACGACCTCGCATATCTCGGCCAGCCGCTTGCCGTAGTCGACGCCCTCCCTGGCGATGAGCGTCGGGTTCGTGGTCACGCCGTCGAGCACGCCCAGGTCGTGCGCCTCCTTGATCTCGTCAAGATTCGCGGTGTCGATATACAGCTGCATGGTGAGAGGTCTCCCGAGAAATCGAGTCTAGGCGTTCTTGCCCGCCGCATCGCTCTCGATCAGCGGCTTCAGCTCGCGGCGCATGATCTTGCCCGTGGGGTTGCGCGGCAGCTGGTCCACGCGGCGGATCTGCCTGGGAACCTTGTATCCGGCCAGCGCGTCGCGGCACCACGCCTTGAGCTGACCCTCGTCGAAATCGGCGCCCTCTTCCAGCTCGACGAACGCGACGGGCACCTCGCCGCGGACGGGATCGGTCATTCCCAGCACGGCCGAGGCGTGCACCGACGGATGGTGATTGAGCGCCTCTTCAATCTCACGCGGAAAGACGTTCTCGCCGCCGATGATGAGCATTTCCTTGAGCCTGCCCGTGATCGACAGGAAGCCGTCCTTATCGAGCTTGCCGATGTCGCCGGTGCGAAAGTACCCGCGTTCGTCAAACGCCGCGGCGGTCTCGTCGGGTCGGTTGAAGTAGCCCTTCATGATGTTGGGCCCGCGGAAGCGGATCTCACCCTCCTCGTCGGGCCCGAGATCGCGCTCTGATTCGAGGCAGACGATCCGGGTTTCGATGCGGGGCAGGGCCGGGCCGACCGAGTGTGCGCGGTACTCATGCGGCCGACACCAGTTGGTCACCGGCGAAGTCTCGGTGAGCCCGTATCCTTCGCTGATGGTTATACCGAACCGCTCGCGGAATCGCTCGGCCACGTCGTCGGGCAGCGGCTCGCCGCCGGAGACGGCAAACTTCAGCGAGACGAAGTCGTCGGGGCTGGCGTTCTTGACGGTCAGCAGCGCCCCGTACATCGAGGGAATCCCGATGAACACGGTGGGGCGATGCTCGCGGAACAGCCTGACGATCTTGCCGGGCACGAAGCGGGCGGTGTAGACAGCACGGGCGCCGATGGTCAACGGCAAGAGCGTGAGCACCGTCAGCCCGAAGCTGTGGAACTGCGGGAGCACGCCCAGGAGCGTGTCGCGCTTTGTGAACCGGACCCACTGGACGCACTGGCGGATGTTGGCGGAGATGTTGCCGTGGGTGAGCATGACGCCCTTGGGCTTGCCGCTCGTGCCGGACGTGTACAGCAGGACCGCCAGATCGTCGTCTTTGGCAGACGCGGGCCAGCGCAGCGCGGGAATCCCCTTGAGCGGGATGTCCTCCATCATGAGCAGTGTGTCGACGCGGGGGGCGGCGCCCAGGTGCTCGAGCATCGGCTTGACGCTCAGCACCGTGTCCGTGCCGCAGTCGTCGATCACGAACTGAAGCTCGTCCGGCTTGAGCAGGTAGTTGAGCGGAACGACGACCTTGCCGAGAATCCACCCGGCCAGGGCGGCGACCGGGAACGCGGCGCTGGTGGGCAGGAGCAGGCCCACCGTGTCGGTACGGCAGCGGGGCGCGATGGCGGCGGCCACGTGCAGGGCGCCCACCAGGATCTCGATCGAGCGGTACTTCCCACGGTCGTCGTGGATAATCGTTCGCCCGGGATGGGCGGCGAGCGTGCGGAGGATGGGCCAGTGGAGACTCATTGGCGTCGATCCCGGGGGCGTGAGCCTGGCCCCTTCAGCGGGCCCCAGAGCGTAGCGTGGGTCCGCCTGTCGTGCATCGAAACCCCTTCCGGGCTCCGAACAGGGAACCGCCGAGACCGCCGTGCGTTATACACAGGGGGAAGGCCCGGGCCGACAGCGAAACCCGGCCGGGCGCTTCTGAAGTCATCGGCCCGGCTCGTTTTAGGATGAAACGGCAGCGCGGCTGAGACGGATCACCCCCCGATGGAGCGAGCTATGCGACGACCGAGGTCGAACCGGGCGGCGATGGGGACGGCGGTGGTCTGCTCGCTTGCGTTCACCTTTGGGGCTGCCGCTCAGGCCGACATGAACATCTCCGCGCCCACGGTCCAGACGCCTCCGGACGCGATGTTCGAGTTCCCCGCGCCGGATGACCCGGCGATGGCTCAGTATCGCGACTTCCAGAAGCGGCGGGTCGATGTCGAACGTCAGCTCCGCAAGATCCGCGCGACGTACTTCAGGAACATCCGCAACATCGAGATCCGGCAGGCGGGGATTGAACGCCTGCGGGACTTCACCGATCCCGCGTCGTTCCCGAGCCTGCTCGATATTTTCCGGCGCGAGGGCGATGATGTCCGCGAGGCGATCCTCGACCACCTCGCGGCGCTGGGCACGGACGAGTCGGACGGAACGCTGGCCTGGACCGCGGTGTTCGATGACGAGAAGAAGATCCGCCGAAGCGCCGCGGAGCGGCTCACGAAGCGATACCAACAGACCGGAGAGGTCTCCGAGAGCGTGCTCTGGGTCGTCGCGACAGGGCTGCGCAAGGGGCGTTCGGACGTTGAACTCGGGTCGGCGGCGCACGTGGCCAACATCCTGCGGATCTACGACGCGATCCCGATGATGATCAACGCGCAGGTGGGCGGGGGCGGCGCTCGGAGCGGAGACGGAACCGGCGCTTTGGCGTACATCCTCGTCGGTACGCAGCAGGCGTTCGTCAGCGACCTGACGCCGGTCGTCGCCGACAGCGCGGTCGGATTCGATCCGACCATCAGCGTTATTACCGAGGGTGTCGTCATGCGCGTTATCGACGCCGCGGTGATCACCTACCACATGGACGTGTACTATTCGCTGGTCGATCTGGCGAGCGCGGGCATGGGTCAGCCGGTCCCCGGATTCGGATTCGACGACCGGAAATGGCGCGAGTGGTACGCGGACGAGTTCCTGCCGCATCGGCGCGAGCTGGAGCGCGTTCAGATTGCGCCGTCCGAGGGCGAACCGGTCGAGCCACCTCCCGGCGGCGGCGGGTGATCGAGGCGCCACCGCGCCCTCATGCGCCCCAAAGGCGTGTCAGTCCGAGGTCGCGATTGCTGATGCGATGACGTGATCTTCGGTGTGGCTGATCGAGATCCACCACCGTGTGGCGCCGCGCTCCTCGGCGATCCGGGCCGCCATTCCATGAAGCGTCAGGGCCGGTTCACCCGTCGGCATGGACAGAATCTCGATGTCGGTCCAGGCGATGCCGCTGCGCCACCCGGTGCCGAGCGCCTTGAGGACGGCTTCCTTGGCGGCGAAGCGTCCGGCGAGGTGCGTGGCCGGACGCCGACGACCCTGCGCGTAGTCCTGCTCGCGTTGCGTGAAGCACCGCTGAAGAAACCGCTCGGCGAAGCGCTCCAGCGATCGCTCGATGCGGGGAATGGACGCGATGTCGATGCCGTGGCCGACGATCATGCCGATCAGAGGATAGGTCCACTCCATCGCCGGATGCTGATACGGATTTCAGTCGGCGCTCGAGGGTTGTGAACACCGACCGTGCGTGATCGCGGTGTGCGACGTTGTCCGCGAGTGTGTATCAGTCTTTGGACGCTTCGCCGGACGGCTTTTTCGAAGGCGCCTCGGCCTTGCCCTTTTTGTCGCCGCCCTTCTTCTTCGCGTCCGACTTGCCGTCCATGCTTTTCTTGTCCTTCTCCGCCGCCTTCTTGTATGACTCGGAGCGGTAGTCGGTCTGGTAGAAGCCGGAGCCCTTGAAGATGACGGCGGCGCCGGTGCCGATGAGTCGAATCAGCTTCATCTTCCCGCATTCGGGGCACTTGCGCCTGGAGCCTTCGCTCATGGGCTGGAACAGCTCGAATTCATGCTCGCACGCGGCGCAGCGGTACTCATACGTCGGCATGGTCGCTCAGTCCTCGCTCTGTTCGAGTTCATCAGCGGTATCATCAGCGGGTTCATCGGCGGATGGGCCTGGCGCCACACCGACCTTGGCGGGGCGGACCACGCGGTCGCGGATGGTGTAACCCGCCTGGAGCGTCATCGAGACGCACCCGGGCCGGACTCCCTCGACCGCCTGGTGCACGACCGCCTCATGGGTGTTGGGGTCGAACTCGTCCCCGGGCTCGGGCGAGATCAGCCCGACGCCGTGCGCTTGAAGCGCGCGCAGCAGCTCGCTCTTGATGACGCCCACGCCGCTGACGAGCTGCTCGGTCGTCACGGTCGAGATGTCCTGCGCGATGGCGAGCTCGAAATGATCGAGCACGCCGAGCAGACTCTCGAGCACATCGCGCACACCCTGCTCGCGGGCGTTCCGCTCGTTGGTCTGCGACCGACGCTGGAAGTTCTGAAAATCGGCGAGCGCCCGCTGGTACTTGTCTCGATATTCGGCGACCTCGGTTTCCATCTCGCCGAGCCGGCGTTCGAGTTCGAACACCAGAGAATCCTCGGGCCCTGCGTCAAGGTCGAAGACGTGGGCGTCATTGTCCGCCTTGATGTCGGGCGCCTCGATGTCGAGCGCCTCGGCCTGCTCACCGGGGTCGGCGATCTCGGTGGGGTCGATGGAGTCGGCTGGTTCGGCGTCGTCGTGGTGGTCTTTGCTTTGTTTGCTGCGTCTGCTCATATCGCGATGTCCCGGCGAGAGCCGCTAGCTCCCGATCAGGTCCTTTATTTTCTTCCAGAATCCGTGGCTTACCGGCAGAACGTCGTGATCCTCTGTCTTGGCGAACGAACGCAGCAGATCTTCCTGCCTGGCGTTGAGTTTCCTCGGAATCTCGATGCGGATCGCGACGACCAGGTCGCCCCGACGGGGGGTGCGAAGACCGGGCAGCCCCTTGCCGTTGAGGCGGAAGATGGCGCCGTGCTGTGTGCCTCGCGGAATCGTCAACTCGGCGCGCCCGTTGAGCGTGGGAATCTGCACGTCCGCGCCCAACGCCGCCTGCGAGAAGCTGATCGGCATCTCGAGAACGAGATGATCGCCCTCGCGCTGGAACAGCTCGTGGTCTTTCACGCGAATGACGACATGCAGATCGCCACGGACGCCGGCGCCGGTCGGCGATGATTCGGCCGGGGGAGGTTCGCCCTCGCCCTGGATGCGCACCGCCTGTCCGGACGAGATGCCGCGCGGGATCTTGACCGACAGCGTGCGTTTCTTGGGCACGCGTCCCTTGCCGCGGCAGGCCTCGCACAGTTCCTTCACGATCCGCCCTCGCCCGCGGCAGGAGGGACACGCGGTGACCATCCGAAACATGCCGCCCAGCCCCTGCTGCTGGACCCGGCCGTTGCCGCCGCAGGTCGGGCAGGTGATTGGCGCGGTGCCCCGCCTGGCGCCCGAGCCGGTGCACTCGTCGCACACGTCCAGGCGCGTGAACTCGACCTGGCGTTCGCAGCCTTCGAGCACGTCGGCGAGTGCGAGCGTGACCTCCGTTTCGAGGTCGTATCCGCGCGCGACGCTGCGCCGGGCCCCCGGCGCCGCCTGCCCGAACCCCCCGCCGAAAATGTCAGTAAACATCGAGAAGATGTCGTCGACGTTCATGCGCGAGAAGTCGTGCCCGGCGGCGCCTGCTCCTCGCAGCCCCGCGTGGCCGTGACGGTCGTACATCTTCCGCCTGTTGTCGTCCGAGAGCACCTCGTAGGCCTCGGCGAGTTCCTTGAACTTGGCCTCGGCCTCTGGATCGTCAGGGTTGCGATCCGGGTGGTACTTCATCGCGAGGCGGCGGTAGGCGCGTTTGACCTCGTCCGCGTCGGCGGCTCGCTCGACGCCGAGGGTTTCGTAGTAGTCGCGCGTGGTGGGCATGCGGCGCTCCGATCCCGCTAACTCACAATCGTCAATCGAGCCGGCGGGTCTTTAGATCCGAGGCTCGCGCGGCGTACAAAGCGCCGCGGGCTTTCCCCGCCCAACGTCTCATGCGGTCGCACCGACGGCCGCCTCCTCGTCGTCCTTGAGTTCGGTGATCATGACGTCGGTGGTGAGCATGAGGCCGGCGACCGAGGCCGCGTTCGTCAGCGAGCTTTTGGCCACAAGCGCCGGATCGATGATGCCCTGCCTGGTCAGGTCTCCGTACTCGCCGGTGTCGGCGTTGAAGCCGAACCCGCCCGTGCCGGACTTGATCTCGTCGACGACGATGTCGCCGTCGTACCCTGCGTTGGCGGCGATCTGCCAGGCGCAGGACTCGACGGCGTTGTGGACGATGTCGAAGCCGAACTTCTCGTCGCCCTTGGCCTTCCTGCGTGCGTCCTCGATGGCGTCCTGGGCGCGGATGAGTGCGACGCCGCCGCCGGGCACATAGCCGTCCTTAGCCGCCGCCCGCGTCGCGTGCAGCGCGTCCTGCACGAGATCCTTGCGCTGTTTCATGGCGATCTCGGTGGCGCCGCCGACCTTGATGATCGCCACGCCTCCGGTGAGCTTGGCGTGACGCTCCATCAGCTTCTCCTTGTCGTAGTCGCTGGTGGACTTGTCCCAGAGAGTCATGATCTGATCGGCGCGGGCCTTGATGTCGCTCTTCTTGCCGGCGCCCTCGATGATGGTCGTGTCGTCTTTGGTGATGACGATCTTCTTGGCCCGGCCGAGTTCATTCACCTCGATCGAGTCGAGGCTTCGGCCGAGGTCTTCGGCGAAGAATGTGCCGCCGGTGAGCACGGCGATGTCGCCGAGCATCGCCTTGCGCCGGTCGCCGAAGCCGGGCGCCTTGACCGCACAGATTTTGAGCGAGCCGCGGAGGCGGTTGACGACCAATGTCGCCAGGGCCTCGTTCTCGACGTCCTCGGCGATGAGCAGCAGCGGCTTGTCGGTGGTGATCGTCTTGTTCAACAACGGCAGCAGATCCGTCAGGTTGGAGACCTTCTTCTCGTGGATGAGGATGAGGCAGTCCTCGAAGACACACTCGGCGGTCTTGGGGTCGGTCATGAAGTACGGCGAGAGGTAGCCCTTATCGAACTGCATGCCCTCGACGTATTCGAGCGTGGTGTCGGCACTCTTGCCGTCCTCGACCTCGACCACGCCGTCGGGCCCGACCTTGTCGATGGCCTCGGCGATCATCTCGGCGACCTCGGCGTCGTTGTTTGATGAAACCGTGGCGATCTTCTTGTAGTCGGCTTTGCCCTTGCACTTGACGGCCATGTCGTCGATGGCGGCGGCGGCGGCGACGGCGGCCTTGTTGATCCCACGCTGGATGTGCACCGGGTTCGCCCCCGACGAGACGTACCGAAGGCCCGCGGTCAGGATCGCCTGGGCCAGCACGGTCGCGGCGGTGGTTCCGTCACCGGCGATGTCGGCTGTCTTCTTCGCGACCTCGTTGACCATCTTGGCCCCCATGGACTCGAATGGCTCGGGGAGCGTGATCTCCTTGGCGACGCTCACGCCGTCCTTGGTCACGGTCGGTCCGCCCCACGACTTCTGGATGACGACGTGTCGGCCGGACGGGCCCATGGTGCACTTGACGGCGTCGGCGAGTTGATCGACACCCTTCTTCATCAGCCCAAGGGCGGAATCCTGAAACATGATTTGTTTGGTGGTCATTGTGGTTCCCTAAGGCACTAGGCACTGGGCACTAGGCACTGGTTGCGGTTTCGTGTCATTCTCGATACTTCTGATCAGTCCTGCGAGAACGCGGCCGCATTCGTCGGCTCCATCCTGCAAGGCGATGTGCTCCGGTTCGTTCAGATATCCAAGCTGGTGTGCGAAGAGCAACTGGGTGTCGATCTCGTACAGCGCGCCCCGGGTGATGCGGAGATAGCGCAGGTAATCGGCCGTACTGCCCGTAGCCTTCCGCGATGTTGCTCGCGACAGCTACGCCTCCACGCCGAAGCTGTGAGATCAAGCCGAACCGCTCGTCGGGCGGGAATACCTTCGTCGCTCGGTAGACGCGAAGACCCAATTCGAACGCTTTGCGCCATGCGATCAAGTCTCGATGAGAACGGATCTGGCTGCTCACGCGTGTGGCCTCTCTAGTGCCTGATGCCTGATGCCCAGTGCCTCATCCGACAATGATCCCGAGCAGCTCGGTCTCGCGCAGGATCAGGTGCTTGTCGCCCTTGATCTCCACCTCTGTGCCGGCGTACTTGCCGTAGACGACGGTGTCGCCCTTCTTGACGGACAGGTCGGCGCGCTTGCCGTTGTCCAGGCGCTTGCCCGGGCCGACGGCGACGACCTTGCCCTTGACGGGTTTCTCCTTTGCGGCCTCGGGGAGGTAGATGCCTGATTCTGTCATGCTCTCAGCCTCGACGGGCTTGACCAGGACACGATCTTCGAGTGGTTTGACTGCCATTGGCTTTGTCTCCAGTTATCCAGGGAGGACTCTGCCTCCGATGTTGTCTCTCAGTTGATTGCTTCAACAGGGAAGATTCCGCGGTCTTCCAGCAGGCCCTTCCTCCATCCCAACTTTTCTTTCTGCGGATCGCAAATACTGTCCAATATTTGCGAACCCCGAACATAATCGTAATCGCCGTTCGAGTTTCGAACGTAGTACCACATGTCCACCTTCAACGCCAAATACATCGCGGCTAGCGATGCCGCGACATCGGATGAGTTATTGGCTGGTAACGCTCGAAGAAGAAGTACACCCGAAGGGATTGCGTCCTCGTACTTCAGCAACTGCTTGAATCCGAACACGTTCTTGGGCGTAACGAGCGATGAACTCTGAAGTGCCTCCACCAGAGCATCTCCGTCCAAGCAACTGCATGAGGAGAGGACGAGGCTCGTCAGGTCGGGATGCTTGAAGTCAAACGAATTCACAAAAGCCTTCCAGTCGACAAAACTCCCGTCAGCAAGTCTAAGGCCGTGGGAGTCCCCATGTGCAACGACATAGAGAACACAAAAGCCTTGCGAGTTGAAAGTACACGCGGCTCTCTTGAAATCATCGGCTGAGGTAATCTCAACAACCTCAACGTCGAAATCGAGTACTGCTCCGACAGATTGCAGCGCAGCGCTTTCCGCATTCAGCATCGAGGCGGGATTCGCATCGCTGGATTCAAGAACCAAGATGATGGGCTTGTCAGACATCACAAGGTCTCGGATACTCCTCAGAACCCCATCCCGCCCATGCCGGGCATGCCGCCGCCGTGACCGTGGCGGCGTGGTCGTCCTTGGGCTCGGGCTTCTCGGTGACGATGCAACCATTGGCGAACTTTCTCCTCGATGTCCTTACGCGGCGCGCGCATAAAGCGTCTTCCCCTCGCGAGACGCGTAGCGCGCTGCGGTGCCCGGGATACGGCATTCACGGTCATACTCCGCCTCGGTGAACAGAATGATATCGCAGCCGACCATCAGGCCCCGCAGGCATCGGCTCATGCGGGTCGAGACCTCGAACCGGTCCTGATCGGGCGAAAGATCCATGATCACGATCAAGTCGACGTCGCTGCGCTCGTCGGCGGTCCCCCGGGCCTGCGAGCCGAACAGTATCACGCGGCGAGGCCGGAAGCCCTCCACGAGCCGACGGGTGACTTCCTGGATGATTTCGTCAGTGTTCATTGGTCTGGACCAGCGGGAGAGTGATAGTCAGTCAAGCAGCTTCGTGACGAGGACTTGACCTTGGAGTGATTGACCGCACACGTCCCAGTCTGCGTTTCGTGATCGGGGCCTCATCCCCTGCCAATTCGTCGATTGATCTTGTTACCTCACTCATGCTTATTCCGGAGTATTGGTTCCCTTCACAACGCTGACTCCGAAGCCCTCGCCGAGCCGGGTACGGACCGCAGTTTCCAACGCTTTCCACAAGCCATCCGGAACTCCGAAGCGCACCTCGATGTGACGGCACATCCCTGGCAAATGGGCAATGTCCTCTGGAACCTCCACCTTTACGATGTGATCGGGATTGTGGTCTCCCACTCTGTTTTTAAGAGTGCAGACGTCGCCTGTTAGCTCCTGGCCATCTGGCGTTCTCACGTGCATTCTGCGGTTGTTCATAGCTAAAACCCCATCCCGCCCATGCCGGGCATGCCGCCGCCCATGCCGCCCATTCCGCCACCCATGCCGCCCATGCCGCCGCCCATGCCACCCATGCCGCCGCCCATGCCGCCGGCGTGGTCGTCCTTGGACTCGGGCCTTTCGGTGACGATGCAGTCGGCGGCGAGCAGGACGGTGGCGACGCTGGCCGCGTTCTGAAGGGCGAGGCGATCGACCTTGGCGGGCGTGATGACGCCGGCCTTCATCAGATCCTCGTACGTGTCCGTCAGCGCGTTGTACCCGAAGTTCTGGTCCTCGCTCTGGGCGATCCTGGCGACGACGACCGAGCCCTTGGCGCCGGCGTTGTCGGCGATCGCCGCGGTCGGCACACTCAGGGCGTGGTACACGACGTTCATGCCGGCGGCCACATCGTACTTGAAACGGCCGATGTCCTCGCTGGTCACCTCGTTCTTCTTGCCGTAGACGGCCTTGTATTCGCGCAACTTCTCGATCGCGGCCCGGACGCGTATGAAGGAGACGCCGCCGCCGGGCACGATCCCCTCGTCCTGGGCCGCCCTGGTCGCGTGCAGCGCGTCCTCGATGCGTGCTTTCTTTTCCTTGAGTTCGGCTTCGGAGGCGGCGCCGACGTTGATCTGCGCCACGCCGCCGGTGAGCTTGGCCAGCCGCTCCTGCAGCTTCTCGCGGTCGTAGTCGCTGGTGACGTTTTCGATCTCGGCCCGGATCTGTGCGATCCGTGCCTGGATGTCCTTGGTCAAGCCGGCGCCCTCGATAATGGTCGTGTCGTCCGCATCGATCTCGATCTTCTTGGCCATGCCGAGCTGGCTGAGCTCGACCTTATCGAGCTCGATGCCGAGATCCTTCATGATGGCCTGGGCGCCGACGAGGACGGCGATGTCTTCGAGCATGGCCTTGCGCCGATCGCCGTAGCCCGGCGCCTTGACCGCCACAACCTGCAGCGTGCCGCGAAGCTTGTTGATGACGAGCGTGGACAGGGCCTCGCCCGAGACGTCTTCGGCGATGATGAGCAGCGGCTTCTTGGCCTTCATCACCTTTTCGAGCAGCGGCACGAGCTTGGTGACGCTCTCGATCTTCTCTTCATGCACGAGCACGAGGCACTTGTCAAACTCGACCTTCATCGCATCGGCGTCGGTGACGAAGTTGGGCGACAGGAAGCCGCGGTCGAACTGCATGCCCTCGACCACGGTGACTTCGGTCTCGAGCCCCTTGCCCTCCTCGACCGTGATGACGCCGTCCTTGCCCACCTTCTGGAAGGCGTCGGCCATGATGCGGCCGATCTCGGCGTCGTTGTTGGCGCTGATGGCGGCGACGTTCTGCACGTCGGCCTTGCCCTGAACCGGGATGGCCATATCGTCGATCCCGGTGGCGGCGGCGACGACGGCCTTTTTCATCCCACGGATCAGCGCGTTCGGATCCACGCCCGCAGCGATGTGCTTGAGCCCCTCGCGGAAGAGGGCTTCGGCCAGGACGGTCGCGGTGGACGTGCCGTCGCCCGCGTCGTCTGATGTCTTTGTCGCCGCCTGCTTGACCAGCTGGGCGCCCATGTTCTGGGCCGGGTCCTTCAGCTCGATCTCCTCGGCCACCGTCACGCCGTCCTTGGTGACGGTCGGCCCGCCCCAGGACTTGTCGATGATCGCGTTTCGTCCGCGTGGACCGAGTGTGGCCTTGACAGCCCTGGCGAGCTTCTCAACGCCGGCATACAGGGCTTTGCGTGCGTCAGCCTCGAAGGTGAGATCCTTGACTGCCATGGGTCGTTGCTCCGTCTGTACGGGTGTGGGGTTGGGAATCAGCCGGCGAGAGCCCGCCCGACACTCTGGGCGCGTGCACTCCCCGGTCCCAAGGGCGGCAATCGCGGTGCCAAAGCGGGTCTGGACGCAAAGCACGGCCCTGTATTGAGTTAGAGCCGATCTCCAATCCTGGCCCCCCAGGTCCGACTGTCAGCGACCCCTCGCGGTTTCCGGGCGGCTGCCAAGCTGACAGTCAAGCCGGGGGCCGAAAGGCCATGCCGTGCTCCGGCTCCCTCTCCCCCTGGGAGAGGGCTGGGGTGAGGGTTCTTGAGCTCTGGCTTGATCGAGCGACAAACCGCTTGGATCTCACGAGCCGACGATGTCGATGCCGGACCCTCACCTCGCCAGCCCTTACGGGCTGGCATTTCCTCTCCCCGGGGAGAGAGGGGGCAGAGGGGCAGTGGGCGGCGGGTTCCCGCCACGTTCCACCGGTGGCGCGAGCGTGGCCGGAAGGGGCCGAATCCGGGGACGGGCGGCTATCATCCGCACCCATGAGTGCCCCCACGCTCGCGTCCACGGATCTCACCAACTACCTCGCGGTGGGCCTGGTCATCGTGATGGCCACGGGCTTCGCGGTGGCGAACCTCGTGCTGACGCGGCTGATCGGACCGCGCCGCACGGGCGACGTGAAGAGCATGACCTACGAGTCGGGGATGAACCCGGTGGGCACGGCCCGCAAGCGTTTCAACGTGCGCTTCTACGAGATCGCGATGGTGTTCCTGCTCTTTGACGTGGAGATCATCTTCCTGTACCCGTGGGCGATGACGTTCCCGAACCTGTCGGTGGGGTCTGAGCAGGCGACGGTCTGGCTGGGCCGAATCTTCTTCTTCCTGTTCACGACGATCGTCGCGTACCTGTACGGATTCCGCAAGGGCGTGTTCACGTTCAACTGAGCGCGCTTGAAGCGGTGTAATCGGTCCTTCAGCGCGTTCGGGAGCATCCGAAAACCAGCCTGTGCAGAGGACTTTGCCCGAGAACGCACCGTCCCAGACGGTCGTGGTGGTGCAACCGCGCCGGTGCCGACGCCGGCAGCCTGATCGAAGGAAGTTCTGTCTTGACAGGGCCGATCCCAGAATGTGGAGACGTGCGGAGCGGTGCGACGCCCGGATGGGGAGAGATCAGAGCGGGGATGAGAGAAGCCGCAGCGGCGGCTGGAGAGAGGCCAGGACATGCCATGGGCGACAGAACTAGAGACGACGCGCCGGCGGATCAGCCGCGAGTGGCGAACGAAGCGTCAGCGGCTAAGGACGACGATCGCCGGCGGGTGCATCGAGTCGGTGTTTCAGCCCATCGTGGAACTGCGTGAGGGGCGGACGTTCGGTCTCGAAGCGCTCAGCCGACCGCTGGACGGGTGCGCGTTCTCGAACGCGGGCGAATTGTTCGAGGCCGCGGAGCAACTGGGCATGCTCTGGCCACTCGAAAGACTGACGCGGGCGGTGACGCTCGGGGGGCTGGCAGGCTGGCCGAGCGGCGTGAGGCTCTTCCTGAACTGCTCGCCCTCGGTGATCATGGACGACCGGTTCATGAGCGAGATTTCCGCGGCGTTGCGTGTGACGCCCGAGCTGTCGCCGGCGGACATCGTGCTCGAGATCACGGAGCGCTGTGCCGGCGGGCTGCTGCCGGGGCTGCCCGAGCGGGTCCAATCACTGCGCGCCCGCGGATTCGATATCGCCATCGACGATGTGGGTGCGGGCGCCAGCGGGCTGAATCAGATATCCTCGATCCGGCCGAACTGGCTCAAGCTCGATCGGCTGCTCATGGCGGGTATCGACACAGACCGGTTCCGACAGAGCCTCGTCGCGGCGATTGTGCGATTCGCGCACGAGAACGGGATCCGTGTGGTGGCCGAAGGGATCGAGCGTCCCGAGGAGCTTGAGACCGTGACTGATCTGGGGGTGGGGTACGCCCAGGGATACCTGCTGGGCCGCCCGGGTCCGCTCGCCGCCGGTGCCGTGGACGGGCTGAAGGCACGCAACCCCTGGCGGGACGATTGGGATCCGGCACGTCGGCACGGCAGGTCGGCCTGATCCCGCTCGCCATGGCGCCCTTACAATCCGGGCCATGCCCAGCGCCACCACAACCGGCTCGCGATCGGCCTCGGTGCCGGGGGTGGGCAGGGCGTTGGCAGGCCTCATCGCGTCCGGCTGTCTCCTGCTTCTGAGCGTGGCGGCATGGCTGAACCCCTCGGCAAACGGTCACGGCACGCACACGCAGCTCGGGATGCGCGAGTGCTCCTGGGCGACCATGCTCGACAGGCCCTGCCCGACCTGTGGGATGACGACCGCGTTCGCCTTCGCGGCTGAGGGATCGTTCGTGGCGTCGGCAGCGGCCCAGCCGTTCGGGTTTCTCCTCGCTCTGGGCACGGCAATCGCGTTCTGGGGGTCACTGCACGTGGCGCTGTTCGGATCGGGGATCGGCCAGGCCGCCGCCGGGATGGTCCGGCCTGCGGTCATGTGGATAATCGGTGGAGCCGTCCTGGCCGCGTGGGCGTACAAGATCGTGACCTGGTCTTCTGCGTAGGGGCCGGAGCGGTCAGTTTCCTCCCCTCGGAGTGTGGGCGTTGAACAGAGAATCGCTGAGAAGGTCATGTCGGATCACCGCGGCCCTGGGGCTGTCGGCTGGCGCGTGCGCTTCGGGCGGATGCCAGCTGCTCGGTTTCATTGCCTACACCGTGCAGGAGAGCACGCCGAAGAAGGTGGCCGGGCAGTACGACGGACTTCCCGGGCAGAATTTCACGGTGGTTGTCCGAGCCGACCGGGCGATTCTGGCGGATTTTCCCGGTGCGGCGGACCTCATCTCGATCAATGTGAACGAACTGCTCAGCGCGAATCTCCCGGAGCCCAAGGGTACCGGGGAGACGACCGGTTACATCCCTCCGAGCAGGCAGCTGCAGTGGCTGGCGAACCACCCGCGCTGGCGGGCCATGATGCCGGCGGAGCTGGGCGAGGAACTTCAGGTCTCGCGCCTGGTCGTCATCGACATCTTCTCGTTGCAGCTGCACGACGCCGGGAACAGGTTTATCTGGAAGGGCGAGGCCGCGGGAACCGTCCGCGTGTTCGCGATCGATTCGGCTCTTCCCAACGACGCGGTCTTCGAGACCCAGGTCCGCGTCGGTTTTCCGCCCGGTGAGGGACACACGGCTGCGGACTACACCGCCGCGCAGGTGCAGGGCGCGCTTATCGAGCGGTTCGCACGCCGTGCCGCCTGGCTCATGTACGACCACGAGGAGCCGCGTGATCTGGACTTCTGATCTCAATACGGCTCGGATCGTTCGGCGGTCGAGCGTGTGTGTTCTGTCCGCGCTGATCGGCAGTACCATCCTGTGGGCGGCCGGGTGCAACATCCTCGGCCCGGCCTTTCTGCTCGCGCACGGACCCCCTCGCGTGCCCGAGGAATACACGCTCGACAAGCACCGCGTGACGACGGTCCTCGTGGACGATCCGAACACGGTTTTCCCGCGGCGGCAGTACCGCGTGGTGGTCTCGCAGCAGATCGAGGAACGCCTGATCGACCGGCGCGCGGTGGCCGTGGACATGGTGAGCTCACAGTACGTGCTCGCGCTCGTCAACCGCGAGACGCCGGGTGAGCGCCGGACCATCCCGCAACTCGGCCGCGATGTCGGGGCGGAGGTCGTCCTCTGGGTCACGTTCGACAGGTTCACGCTGGCGCCGGACGGGCAGACGTTTCGGCCCACTTCGGTCGTCCGCGTCAAGGTCGTGGACGCGGTCAACGACACCGTCCTGTGGCCGGACGCCCCGGCCGGGTACAAGATGACCGTTCAGATGGACGCGAAGACGACCTCATTGCCCGAGTCGTTCTCCGCGCGGGCGCAGGTTGAACTCGACTTGGCGCTGTACAGCGGCAAGGCGATCGCGGAACTCTTTTATGAAGTTGAGCAGACCTTCAGCGCCCGTGAGGGGAACTGACAACGAACACATGCGAATCCTCCACTTGATCGACGTGGGCGCGTCGACGCCGGGAATCGGCCCCGAGCCGGGCGGCGACGCAGCGCTCTATGCCTACCGCTCACTCGTCGCTCACACGCGCGAGACCGAGCACGAGATCTGCCTGATCGGCGGGTCGAATACGACGATGTCAGCCGACGCGCACGCGCTTGGCCACGCGATGCACCTGCGCGCCAGCCCCGGACGGATCATGACGGCCAAACCCGCTTTGCGGCGCGTAATCGCTGAGTGCGGCGAGCCCGATGTCGTGCACTGCTGGAGCGAGCAGACGCTGTGCCTGGCACACGCAGCCGTGCCTGGCGTCCCGCGCGCGGTCGCGCTCTTGCAGCGGCCGACTCAGTACGGCGCGATCGGGGCGCGGTGGCTCCCGACGGGGCGGATCGTGAGATGGCGGCTGGGCGCGGCCCTGCGCGGGACCGCGCTCGTGGTGCTCGCAGAGCAGGCGCGGCAGGCATGGGAGGACACGTTCGGCGGTTTTCGCTCGATCGGCGTCGCGCCGCTGCCGTCTCCTGTCGAACTCATCGAGACCGAGCGCGACGTGAATCGGCGCTCCGTCGGCATCACGCCCGACGAGATTGTGCTGCTGCTGCTCGGTCAGACGGCGGCACAAGCCGATGCCATGCGGTTCATGTTCTTGCTGGACGTGCTCCAGACGAGCGGGTGCGCGTGCGTGGGAGTCGTTCCCAGGGGTGCGAGCCAGCTCGCACGGGCGCTGCGTTTTCACGCGGGTCGCCGTCGATCGTGGCGGGTCTTCGTCAGCGAGCGTCCGTTGCCGGACCTGCTGCGCATCGCCGACGTAGGGGTGTGCGAAGGAGATCGGTCTTGGGCGAACCCGGGGGCGCCCCCACCACTCACGAGCGCGACGCTCTTGATCGCCGCGGCTCACCGTGCGGGCGTGCCGGTCGTGGCACCGCGCTCGCTGGCCGTCGAGTCGTTGTACCCGCACGAGGTCGCCGAGGCGTGCGTTGCGTTCAACGCGTCTTTGCCGGAACTCGCCCGCAAGCTTCTGCCCATCCTGTCGGATCGAAGCCTTCTGGAGTCGGTCTCGGCGCGTGCCTCGGCCGCGGCGGCCGCGATCGACGGCCTGGGATTCGCCGCCGCGATCGAGCGGGCGTGGGCCACGGTCCGCCGCGCGCCCGCATCGAGGGCCGACGAACCGGCTACGCTCCCGGTATGAGTGACCGAACCAGCGTGCTATTCGTGTGCATGGGAAACATTTGCCGCTCTCCACTGGCGGAGGGGATCTTTGTGCACATGGCCGATAAGCGGGGCGTGCTGGATCGGTTCGAGGTGGACTCGTGCGGGACAGGGGATTGGCACGTGGGTCACGCCGCCGACGCGCGCTCGATCGAAGTGGGCGCCCGGCACGGAATCGAACTGACCAGCATCGGTCGCCAGGTGGATCCCGAGCGCGACTTTGAGCGATTTGATCTGCTCGTAGCGATGGATCGATTGAATGTCGGTGATCTGGTCGCGCTGGGCGCGCCGCCAGGGCGCATTCGGCTCATGCGCTCGTTCGACCCTGCGGTGCGCGATCGCGAAGGGCGAGAGCTTGACGTGCCGGATCCATACAGCGGCTCGGGCGACGGGTTCGAGCGCGTGTACGACATGCTGTGGACCGCGTGCGGAGGATTGCTCGAGCATCTGCTCGAACCCGGGCGGGATTAGGCGCCCGCGCACGCGGAATCCGACGCCGCATCAGGCGCAACCCCGCTGACGATGAGTCCACGAATCATGTGCGCCGTACGCGCTTGCGCGCCGACTGCGGTCGGTATCAGAGTTCGAGCATGAGCCGGCTCGGATCCTCGATGGCTTCCTTGACGGCCACGAGGAACTGCACGGCTTCGGCGCCGTCAACGATGCGATGGTCGTAGCTCACAGCGAGGTACATCATGGGGCGCAGGACGATCTGCCCCGGAGTGTCCGGGTCCTCGACGGCACGTTTCTTGATCGTGTGCATGCCGAGGATGGCCGACTGCGGGGGGTTGAGGATCGGTGTTGAGAGCAGGCTGCCGAAGACCCCGCCGTTGGTGATCGTGAACGTGCCGCCGGTCATCTCGTCGAGCGACAGCTTTCCGTCGCGCGCCCGGGCGGCGAGATCCTTGATGGCCAGCTCGATCTCGGCAAACGACAGGCGCTCGACATTGCGAATCACCGGGACCACAAGCCCTTTGGGCGTCGAGACCGCCACGGCAATGTCGTAGAAATCGTGCGACTCGACGGCTGGGCTGCCCTCGTCATCGACGATGTAGGCGTTGACTCTGGGAAAGGCCCGCAACGCGGCGGCGGCGGCCTTGATGAAAAACGACATGAATCCCAGGCCCACGCCGAACTTCTCCGCGAACGCCTCCTTGTGCTTCTTGCGCAGCGCCATGACGTGTGTCATGTCGCACTCGTTGAAGGTGGTCAGCATCGCGGCCGTCTGCTGGGCCTCGACCAGCCGCTGGGCGATGCGCCGGCGCAGCGGCGACATGCGCTCGCGCGTGACACCCCGGGTCGCGACGGGATCCGGCGCCGACTCCGCCGCCTCGATGCCGCCCGGGCCCGACTGCGCGAACGTCCGCACATCCTGCTCGCGAATGCGGTTGCCGGCGCCCGTGCCGACGACGTTCGCGAGATCGACGCCCAACTGCGTGGCCACCTTAGCCGCGAGCGGCGTGGCGCGGGACTCGCTGCTCACGGGCGGTGCGGTCGTGGTCTTGGGCGACGGCGCGGCTGGACCGGCCGAATCCGCGACTGCGATCGCCGCGGCAGGTTCGGCGGTGGAGGACTCGACGGTCGTCGTATCCGTCTGCGCGGTCGGCCTGGCGGGCGGCGTGGCGGCATCGTCGATCAAGCCGACGACCGAACCCACCTCGACCTCGTCGCCCTCGTTGGCCGAGTGAGACACCAGCCCGGCGGCGGGCGCCGGCACTTCCATCGTGACTTTGTCGGTCTCGAGTTCGAGCACGGTCTCGTCGCGGTCGACCCACTCGCCGTCGGACTTGAGCCACGTGGCGATGACGCCGGTGGTGACCGACTCGCCTACGTTCGGGATCACGATGTCGACGGGCATGGTGCGGGGCTTTCTCTCGTACGCTGGTCAACTGCGGGTCGGATGCGGCGGCTCACGCCGAGGCGGAAATTCTCCTCCCGGGCCGGGCAGCACTTGTATCGGGCGAAGGGCCGACCGCCTTTGCGATGATCGCCTCTTGTTCGCGCTTGTGCACGCTGAGCGACCCGACCGCGGGCGATGCGTTGGCGTCCCGCCCGATGTACCCGATGCGATCGATCCCGAGCTCATCGTAAAATGCATCCGCGATGAATTGGTACGCGCCGGTGTTGCGAGGCTCTTCCTGGACCCACACGCGCTCGGCAGCGGCGGGGTATGACGTGTTGATTTCCTCGAGCATCGCCGTCCGAAACGGGTAGAGCTGCTCGATCCGAACGATCGCCAGATCCGTCCGGGCGAGCTGCTCACGGCGTTTGGCGAGATCGTAATAGACCTTGCCCGTGCAGTAGATGACGCGTCGAACGCCGCTTCTGGGCGGGGACGCCGTGCCGGCAGCACCCTCGGCGGTGAAGATCGGATCATCAATGATCTCGCGGAATCGGCCGTGGGCGAGCTCGTCAATCGTCGCGGTCGGCACACGCAGCATGCTCTTGGGCGTCATGACGATCAGCGGCCTGCGGAACGACCGCGCCACGCTGCGGCGCAGGACGTGGAAGATCTGCGAGGCGTCGGTCGGGTAGACAATCTCCATGTTGCCGTTGCCGCACAGCTGTAGAAAGCGCTCCAGGCGTGCGGACGAGTGCTCCGGCCCGGCCCCCTCATACCCGTGCGGCAGCAGCAGCACCAGCCCGGACCAGCGTTCCCACTTCGCCGCCGCCGAGGCGAGGTACTGGTCGATGATGACCTGTGCGCCATTGGCGAAATCGCCGAACTGCGCCTCCCACACCACGAGCATGCCGGGATCGACGAGTGAGTACCCGTACTCGAACCCGAGCACGGACTGCTCGGACAGCGGGCTGTCGTAGATGCACAGCGTGCCCTGCCGGGGTCTGCCGTCGGGAGCGGTCGTGCCGGGCGCTTCGTCCGTGCAGTAGACACCCAGCTCGCGGATGTTGTTGAGCGGGATGTACGGCTCGGCGGTTTTGGCGTCGCGGAGCACGGCGTGGCGGTGGCTGAACGTGCCGCGTCGGCAGTCCTGGCCGCTCACCCGGATGCCGTACCCGTCCAGCAGGAGCGTGCCGTAGGCGAGCGTCTCCGCGTCGGCGTAGCTGATGTGCTTCGTCTCGGGGAGCGCCGCGCGGGCCTTGAGGAGTTTCGCGAGCTTCCGGTTGAGATTGAACCCTTCCGGGGCGTGGCCGATCGCGGCGCAGACCTCCCGAAGAACCTCCATCGGCACCGATGTGTCGTGATCGTCGAACTTGTACTCACCGGTCATCCCCTGCCAGCGATGGCTGCCGGGGTCGATCGTCGGATCGTAGGGCGATATCCTGGCGGCCTCTTGTGCCTGATCCAGCGCCTGTTCGAGCCGCTCGCGGATCGTGCGCATGTCGGCCTCGTCGATGACGCCGTCGGCCAGCAGTCGTTGCGCGTATTCCTTGAGCGCGCCGGGCTTCTTTGAGATCTTCTCGTAGAGGAGCGGCTGGGTGAACGACGCCTCGTCCTGCTCGTTGTGCCCGTAGCGCCGGTAGCACACCATATCGATGAATACGTCCTTGCGGAACTGCTGGCGATACTCGATCGCGAACTGAGCGACCGCGGCACAGGCTTCCGGATCGTCGCCGTTCACGTGGAACACCGGGGCGTCGATCATCTTTGCGACGTCGGTGCAATAACGGCTGGACCGTGCGTCGGCGGGCGAGGTCGTGAACCCGATCTGATTGTTGACGACGATGTGGATCGTGCCGCCGGTTGTGTACCCCTCCAGCTGCGAAAGATTGAGCACCTCGGCGACCAGTCCCTGGCCGGCGACGGCGGCGTCGCCGTGAATCAGCACCGGGATGACGCGCCGACGCTCGAGATCGCCGCGCAGCCTCTGCTTGGCGCGGCAGCGACCCTCGACGACTCCATCGACCGACTCCAGGTGGCTTGGATTCGAGGACATGACGAGCTTGAGCGTTCGGCCGCCACGAAACTCCCGTGTTCCGGAGTAGCCCCGGTGGTACTTGACGTCGCCCCCGCCGTCGGTGTAGTCCTCCGCCCAGCTGTCCTCGAACTCGGTGAATATCTGCTCGTAGGTTTTGCCGATGACATTGTTGAGGACATTGAGCCGACCGCGGTGGGCCATCCCCAGCACGACCTCCTCGACGCCCAGCGCCGATGCCGCCTCGAACAGATGGTTGAGCAGCGGGATGAGCGATTGTGCGCCCTCGAGGCTGAACCTCTTCTGGCCGGGGTAGCGTTTGGCCAGGAAGTGCTCGAACGATTCCGCCTGCAGGAGCTGTCGCAGCAGGTGGACCCGATCGCCGCGCTCGAGCGGGATCAGCCCGTCGTGGCGCTCGAACCTGCGCCGGACCCATTCGCGCTCCTCGATCGTCGCGATGTGCATGTATTCGACGCCGATCGATCGGCAGTAGGTTTTTTCGAGCTTGTCCACCAAGTCGCCCAGCGTGGGGTTTTCCGGCAGCTCGACGGAGGCCGAGACGACCGGCCGGCCCCTGTCATCCTCGCTCAGATCGTGGTAGGCGAGCGTGAGCTCCTCGGGACGCGCGGGCTCGCGGTTCAGCGGGTTGACCGCCGAGGCCAGGTGCCCGATCTCACGGTACATGTGCACCAGATCGTCAACGGATCCCTGGAAGCGTACAAGGCGGTTGTCGTCGCCGCCGAGCGAGGCCTCACCCCGGCGGGCCAGCTCGAACCCCTGGAAGAAAGCCCGCACGTCCGGGGGAAGCGATCTTGGATCGCGCTCGAACGCCGCGAACTGAGCATCCAGATACTCGGCGTTCCAACCGTTGACGGACACCCCAATGCCGCGTGGCCCGGAACTCATGTTGCCCTCTTGTCCTGCTCTTGTTTGGTGTTCGTGAGCTGTAGACACAATGATAGACGGGGTATCGACCCGTCCGGGGGGCATCGTTCGATTTCTCGATCGATGGGTCGTAAATCTCCGCGCGATGCTCGGCCCTAATAACCGCGATCGCGACCGAACCGCACGTATTTGCGCCCCGAGGATTCGGCCGGCTCGCCGACGGTGGGCAGGAAGGTCGCGCTGAGGCTCATCGAGGTGGGCGGCATGGCGTCGGGGATCTTGTCGAGAATACTGAGGCGGAACACGTATCCCGGGCCGATCAGCGTCGCCGGCCGCCGGGCCGCACGCGTCGATTCCTCGTCCAGCTCCCACCGCACCAGAACCGTGCCATCCTCGTCCTCGAGTCGAAACACAAACGTGCCCGGGGGTGTGATCGGCACGGGATGAACGCGGATCATCACGTTGACCACTACGACGATTGTGTCCGGGAACCCGTTCTCGTCCGAATCGATGATCTTTCCGAGCACGCCCATCACCAGATGGGCCGGCTGGGCGTCCTGCGGCGGCTTGCCCAGCGACCTCCTGCCGGCGCGATCGCTCGCGCAGGAAATCATCGCGATACACAAGGCCACAGGCGCGGCGGTGCGCAGGACGCGCCTTCCATCGCGGCACCGTCTGTCGATCGCGAGCCGGCTCATGCTCCGGGCTCCGGGGGATCAGAACCAGCGGGCGCTTTGGAGTGCGTCTTCTCGGTTTCGTCGTCCACTTCGCCCATGCACTTCTCGCCCGACTTGTCGCCCTTGCCGGGCGCATCGGCGTCCGGTGCGGAATCAGATTTCGCCGGTCCGCGCTGCATCTCCTCCACGATCTTGAGCAGCGTCTCGGAGTTGGATCTCCTGGAAATCTCTTCGGCGATAATCTGATTGACACGAGTTGCGTGCTGAACACCATCCCCAGGGATGATCGTGGGTGTCAGGATGACGAGCAGCTCCGTCTTGACGATGTTGGTATCCGTGGACCGGAAGAGGGGGCCGATGATCGGGAGGTCTCCAAAGAACGGCACCTTGGTCTCGCGATCCACCAACGTGGTCTGGATGAGGCCGCCGATGACGATCGTCTGCCCGTCGCGGATCGTGACGGTCGTCTGTATCTCTCGAATGTCGATGCGCGGCGAGAACACGCCCGCGGAGATCTGATCCGACGTGCCCGAGACCTGAGAGATGGTGGGCGAGATCTCCAGCCGCACGTACCCGTCGCTGCTGATCGAGGGCGTGACTTCGAGGATGATGCCCACGTCCTCTCGCTCTACGATCGCTTGGGAGTTGCCCTGCGCGAAGAACTGCGTGCCGGTGACCAGCGCGATGTTCTGGCCCACATTGATGCGGGCCGACTGGTTGTTGTTCACGGTGACGTTGGGCCTGCTGAGGACTTCGAGGCGGCCCTGGGCCTCGAGCGATCGAATCATAATTCCGAAGTCAGCCGAAGAGAGCGTGAGATTCGGCACGCCCAGCGCCGACGCGACGCCGGCCCCGGCGGCGAGCGACCCGAACGTGTACATGTCGCCCCCGAAATCGGTGATGTCGAAGTCCACTCCCCACTGCGTGCTCTCGTCCAGCGTCACCTCGGCCAGGAGCACCTGGATCTCGACCTGCGGCGGACGGGCGTCGAGCTCCTTGATGATGTCCTCGACCAGCTTGATGTAGCGCGGCGAGGTCTGAACGATGACCTTGTTCGAGGCCACGTCCCCGACCACCGTAACCTCCCGCTCGAATACCGAGCTGGCCGACCCGCCCTCCTGGCCCCCGAGGGCGCGTTGCCGGGCTTCGGACTCGGCCCGGTACAGGTCTCGCAGGCGCTGCTCCACTTCTTCGGCCTTGGCGTTCTGCAGGTCGAACACGAGCGTCGCGCGCTCGTCCGCCTCGATTGAGTCCAGCTCGGTCACGATGTTGCGCACCAGATCGAGGTATTCCTCCGTGCCGGAGACCAGCAGCGTGTTGGTCCGGGCGTCGATCGTGATCGACAACTCCTGCCGCTCGTCGGGCACTGCGGTGAGCGTCGTGCCCGACAGACCCTCCTGGTCCTCGGGCTCCTCGTCGCCCTGCCGGCGCGTCGGAATGAGGATCATGCGGTTGCCCTGCTGGCGGAGGTTGAGCAGCGCGCTGAGCACCTCGGCCATCTGCCTCGCGTCCGCGTTGACCAGGTGGAACGTCTCGATGGTCCGCTCAAGGTTCTGCGACTGCTCGACCGAATTGACGACCTCTTCGATGAAGGCCATCGCGTCCGGCGGCGCCTGGACGAAGATCGAGTTCGTGCCAAGCTCGGGCGTGACGGCGATCTGGGCGCGGGTGGCGGCGTCGAGTTCCATCTCGACATCGTTGTACCGAACCTTGAACGCTGCCTCGCTTCCACCGAGCCCTCGCCCGACGGGCGGCCCGGCCAGCACCTGTTGCAGGAGATTCGAGACGGCCAGCGCGTCGGACGACACCAGCTCGAAGCGCTTGATGATGCGTTCCTGGATGATCTCGGCCATGTCGAGCCGCTCCACCAGCGACCGGATCTGCTTGATGTCCTCCTCGGTGCCGCTCACGATGAGCGCGCTGAGACGCTCGTTGGGGCGCACGCTGATCGTGCCCTCGCCACGACGTTCATTCTCCTTGCTCACATAGATCTCGTTGATGTGGGCGGCGATCTCTTCGGGCGGCTGGGTCGTCACGGGAATGATCGCGAAGCCTTCGGCGGCCCGCACGTCCGGCACGCCCTCGGCCGTCAACGCCTCGATCAGATCCTTCACGATCTGCAGGTTTTCATCACTGGAGGTCACCAGCAGCACGTTGGTGGTCGGATCCGCATCGACACGGAACGTATCGAGCGGCGAGGACACGTCGCCGGCGCGCCGACCGGCCTGGATACGCTCGGTCATTGCGGCCTGAATCTTCGGTGCCAGCCGGGCCACATCGGCGCCCTCGACCGGCAGGACGTGGATCCCCACCGTGAAGTCGCGCTCCTCGCCGTCCATCGTCTTGAGCAGACTCTCGATCAGCGTAAAGCTGCGGGGGCTGGTCGAGACGATGAGCGAGTTTGTCCGCAGGTCCGGCGTAATAATGACTGTGTCCTCGGGTCGCATGAGCTTGGAGCGTTCACGCCGCTCGAAGAAGCCGTCGATCATCGACGCCACGCGGTCCGCCGCCGCGAACTCCAGCGGGTAGATGCGAACGGTGTTGTCGGCGCCGGCCAGCGGAACATCGAGCATCTCGACCAGCTTGCCCACGACCCTGAGGTTGGACGACGACGCGACCACGATCAGGGCGTTGAGCTGCTCTTCCGCCTCGATGATGACATCGGTCAATGGAAGAAACAGGTCGGCCTCAATCCTTCCCTCGGGACCGTCGCCGTCCCTCATGAGCAGCCTTGCGACCTGCCGCTGCAGACCCATCGCCCCGGGCAGTTCTCGCTGGCCGTGTACGATCACGCGACGGAGCGTCTCGGCCAACCGAAGCGCGTCGGCGTGCTCGAGGGCGATTACCCGAGTTTCGACCCAGTTGGCAGCCTCATCGGAGTCCAGCTGGCCGATGAGCACCTCGACGAACGCGACGGCCTCCTCTCGGCCCGCGACGATGAGCGCGTTGGTGCGCTCGTCCACAGAGACCGCGATCGTGCCCGCGAGCGCCTTGCCCGTGGCTGTGGTCGGGGTGCTCAGACGCTGCGAACCCGGGAGACGACTCAGGGATTCGCCCTGCCGGAACAGCTCGTCGATCACGCGTTTGGTTCGCCCGGCGTCCGCGTTCTCCAACGCGAAGATGCGGACGACCACCGCGTCGCCCAGCGCCAGTGTGTCGAAACTCTTTGCCAGTACTATCAGCGCGGCGACGTTCTCTATCGTCGATGCGATTGAGAGAGTATTCGTCGTTGAATCCGGGATGAGTCTGATCGGAACCGAAAGGTCCAGCGACAAGTCCTCGTCGCCGATGCCGTTGCGGGCAATGTTCAGCCGACGAATCTGCTCCTGAAGCGCCTGTGCCGGAGCCGTGTTCGCGCCCGAGGCCACGTCGAGCAATTCCCGCATCGCCGAGGCGACGCGGTCGGCATCGTTCTGCATCAGGTGCACAATCGCGATGTGTTGTTCCGACGCGAGCGGCTCAGCGTCGATCACCGCGATGAGCGAGGCCACCGCCTCGATGTCCACCGGGTTGCCGATCAGCGCGACGGCGCGCCTCGTGCGCAGCGGCACGACCTGCACGGGATCGTTCACAACGCCGGGCAGATCGGCGGGCTGACCCCGCATGACACCCATCTGATTGAGCATCTGTCGGATCGCGGCGGGATCGTTGTTCGTGACATTGACGATCTTGACGGACTGCCCGATCCCATCGCGCAAGCCCTCCGGGCCGCCCAACGAGCCGTCCAGCTCCAGCGCCACCTCGCGGATCTGCTCGAACAGGTCCTTGCTCGACGAGATGACGAGGCGGTTGCTCGACCGATCGACGGTGATCGCGAGTGACTCGCCGCGTTTCTGGGCCACGGGCTGGAACGACGCCAGCAGCGTGTCGCGCAGTCTCGACGCGGGCGTGCCGTGCAGCGCGATCGTGCGCACGGTCGGCAACGACTCCAGGCCCTCCTGCTGTAGGGACTCGGCCAGCGCCAGGACCTGTGCGAAGTCGGCCTCATCGGCGCGCACGATCAGGACTCCCGCCGAATCGCTGCCCACAACCAGCAGGCTGCGCGGACCGCTGCGCACGCTTCGGTTCTCGAATGTCTGGCGGATAACGCCCGCGATCTCGCTCGGGCGCCCGGTCGTGATGGGGATGATGCGGGGCTGGTTGATCTGAACGAACTCGTCGCTGTCGAGCTGCTCGACGATCTTCTCGATCCGCTGGATCTGCTTCTTGCTGGCGAAGATGATCAACGAGTTTGTCATCGGTTCAGCGGACACGGTTGGCGTGTCGTCCAGGTCGAGCAGAACGGCGGGCTGGGCGAACCCGAAGTCGTCGTTTCTGCCTCGCCGGCCCCGCTCGCGTGCCTCGATCTGGATGCGTTCGCGCTGCAGCTGGGCCTCGATGGGCGCACGGAAGCCCTCGTTGAGCGCGCGGGCGACCGTCGCCGCGTCCGCGTGCTTGAGCGCGATCAGCCGGATGGTCTGCGCCGTGTCGTATTTCTCATTGTCGAACCGCTCGAGCAACGCGCGGATGTTGATCCATTCCGTCTCGTTGGCGCTGATGATCAGCGAGTTCGTCACCGGGTCGGCCACGATGGACACGTTCCGGGCGCCGGGCGTCTTGGCCTGCCTCGCGTACGGGCCGTAGAACACGTCCAGGGCGTTGGCGACCTGCTCGGCCTGGGCGTACTCCAACTCGACGAAATCGGTGACCTGATCGTCTTCGGAAGTGACATCGAGCTGCTCGATCCATTGCGAGAGCGTCTCGATCTGCTCCAGCGGCGCGGTGATGAGCACGACGTTTTCGTCACGCAGGTAGTCGATATTCGGCTCGGGCGCGTTGCGCGATCGATCCATTCCCCGCGCCAGCCGCTCCAAAGTCATCACGACGTCAAACGCGTCCGCGTTCGTGAGTTGGAAGCGCCGGAACTCGATCGCCGGCCTGGACGGCTCCATCTCGAATATCGGGATCTGATCGATGACGAGCTTCACGGCCTCGGGCGTGCCGCTGACGATGATCGAGTTGGTTCGCGATACCGGCGTGATCTTGACCTTGATCGTGTCGGGCAGCGCGTCGCGCAGCGCTTCGGCCACGTCCTCGGCCCGGGCGTTCTGCAGCGTCACCGAGACAATGCTGGCGTCCTCGAGATCGGGCTCGACGTCCAGCTGCGCGATGAGCGCGTCGATGTGCTCGAACTGATCCTCCGGGGCCGAGACCAGGATCGCGTTGGTGCTCGGCTGGGGCATGACGCGGACCGCGTCCTCGCCGGAGGTATCCATGAGGCTCTTGATGGTTCCCGCAGCCTCCTCGGCCGTGGTGTGCTTGAGAACGTACACCTCCGTGCGCCGGCCATCATCGGTCGGGGTATCGATCCGAGCCACGAGATCGCGAAGCAGCACCATCTGCTCGGGGTCGGCCGACACGATCAGCACGTTGCCGTCCGGTGAGCCGATCACCGTGACCTCCTGATCCGCCAGCCCCATCGCCCGGGCGCGATCGCGGAAGAAACTGGTGATGCTTCGCGCGGCTGCGCTGGCCTCGGCGTGTCGGAGCGCGATCGTGTCGATCTCGCGAGTCTCGGGTGTGCCGGCCCGCGCCAGGTCCTCGATGTACCCCAACGCGATGTCAACGCGCTCGGCGGGCCCGATGAGCATGAGCAGCCGTCGCCGCTGATCCACCTGCACCTGCACGGCGTCCGCATCGGGCAGCCACCATCGCTCGCGATTCGGGTTCTCCATCGCCTGCGTGACCACCCGGGCCATCGCGCGCAGATCCGCACCCTCGACGCGGATCGCCTTGACCACGCGCAGCGCCTGCGTCGAGTACGGCTGGTCGAGCTTCTCGATCACGCCCAGGATCTGATCGAACAACTCTCCGGTTCCGAACACGACCAGGCTGTTCGTGCGCTCGTTGCTCCGCACATAGATCTTGTCCTCGCGACCCTGCTCTGCCCCGCGCGGACGGAAAAAGAAGTAGCCGCCGAACTGAATCTGATTGGCGATGTCCTCAACCGTCCCGGCGATGTCCGACACGCTCGCGTGCTTGAGCGGCACGATCTGGAACTGCCAGTCGCCCTGCGCGTTCTCCCGATCGAACATCTCGACCAGAGACTGGATCTGCTCGAAGTCCTCGTCCGAGGCGGCGACAACGATCGTGCCGGACCGCCGATCGCCCGTGATCGCGACGCGGCTTCGGGCACCGCCGCGACCGGCTCGGTTCGCCACGCTCGCACGGTCCTGGAAGAATCGTTGCAGCGATTGCGCGACGTTCTGCGCGTCGGCGCGATCGAGCTTGATCGATCGAACCGCGAGCTGCCCGACGTCGGCCCCGTCCACCTCGGCCACGATCCGCCTGATATTCCAGAAGTCCTCGGGCGAGGCGCGCACGACCAGCACGTTGCTCGCGTCATCGGCCGAGATCTGAACGCGGCCCTCGCGCCCCGGATCGTTGCCGACGATCACCTGCTTGATGATCTTCTCGACCATCGACGGCAGGGCGTGCTGCAGTGTGATGATCTCGAGTTCGAGCCCGTCGTCCAGCTCGGCCGCGTCCGCAGCAACGAGCAGCCGCTCCACCTCGCGATGCTGCGCCTCCGACGCGGTCACGAGCAGCGAGTTCGTCCGCTGATCGGCGATGAACTGCGCCTGTGGCATCTCGTTTCGATTCGGCCCCTGCCGCTGGGCGTCGAAGAGCTGCTGGAGCGTGCGGTTGAGGTCGTCCGCCCGGGCGTTGGTCAGGGCGTACCGCCGGATCGACAGCCGCTCGGACACGTCGCTCTGATCCATCACGCCGATCAGCTCGTCGATCAGCGGGATCGAATCGCCCGGCGCCGCGACGATGATCGACGTGCCGTTCGGATCCGCCGTGACACGGATGAGCGACGGGTCGAGCCTGCCGCGGATCTCCCGCCCGTCCGACGTCTGCATGGTGAGGTCGAGCCCTCGGATTCGGCGCGCCTGCCGGCCACGCGGGCTGGCGGTGAACAGGTCGTTGATGGCCTGGATCGCCCGCTGGGCGGTGATGTTTTCGAGGCGATAGACCTTGATGGTCAGCCGCGTGGCCGTGTCGAGCTTGACCACCGAGGTGATGATCTCGCGAATCGACGCGAAGTCGGTGTCGTTGGCCCAGACGATGAGCGCCCCGCCGCTCGGATCCGGCTGCGCCACCACCCTGCCGGTGAATCCGCCCGGGTTCGTCGGCGAGGTGCGACCGACCTGCTGGACGGTCTGGTTCACAAGCCGCTGCACGTCCGTCGGGTTGATGCTGGCCGGAAGCGGGACGATGTGGACCGCCGTCGGCTCCGCGGGCATCTGGTCCTGGAGATGTGTGACAAGCTCAAACAGTCTGTCGGTCAGGCGCGGCGGACCGATCACGACCAGCATGTTGGTGTCGAGGTCGACGGCGATCCGGATGACGGGCGTATCGTCATCGGGGTCGAGCTGCGCCACTTCGCCAGCCGACCCGTCCACTTTTCCCGAATTGTCTACTTGCTCCGGCTGCGCGGCGACGGCATATGCGGCGATGCGCGCGATTGTGTCAGCGGGGCCCGTGCCACGCCCGGGGGGCGCCAGGCCCACCCCGCCCGGGTCCTCGGTTTCCTCGGGCTCAGTGAGCAATTCTTCGATGGTGATGACCTCGACCTTGACGCCGCCCCGGTGCTCCATGAGGCGCTTGAGCGTCAGGGCCATGATCGTCGCGTCCACTTTGGACCGGTCGATCGGGATCATGCGGAGCTGTCGCTGTGATCCGAACGCCGCCGAATCGAGCTGTTTCGCCAGCGATTCGATCATCGCCATCTGATCGGTCGTCGCGCGGACGATGAGGGCGTTGCCCTCTATATCGACGCGAATCGTGGGCGGCGGGTCGCCGGACTCGTCTTCCTCGAACACCGCCTCGACGTTGGCCGCGAGCTGGGCCGCGTCGGCGTTGAGCAGCGGAATGACGCGGATGGGTCTTGACGCGGCCGCGTCCGCCCTGTCCACATCGAGTTCGTGCACGACCTGCTCAGCGAGTTCGAGCACATGGACGGGCGCGCTGATGACAATCGCGTTCAGCCGGCGTTCGGCGGAGACACGAATTCCGCCTTGGTCCGGGGGGGCCCCGAACCGGCCCACGTAGCGGCTTCTCTCCCACGGCGCGAGCTGGTCGAAGAACGATTCCTTCTCCAATATCTGTTCGATGATGGGGGCGATGGCCTCGGCCCGTGCGTGCTCCAGAAAGATCGTGCGCACGCCCATGCCGCCCGGCTCGACCGCGTCGTCCATCGACGTGATGAGTTCGGCCGCCTCGATGAGTTGCTCGGCCAGGCCGGACACGACGATCGAATTGCTCGCGGGCTCGGGTGTCACGACGGGGACGGGTTGGCCTGGTTCGGCGCTGGACTCCAGTGCCAGGCGGACCGCCGTCGCGACGGATTCCGCCTCGCCCTTGTGCAGCCGAAATACACGCACCTCGCGTGTGCCGCCGCTGGGCGGCTGATCGATGGTCGCGATGAGCTCGCTCGCCAGCGCCATCAGCCCGACGGGCGAACTGACGACGAGCCTGTTGCCGTCCGCGTTGACGGTCGGCTGCGGCACGCCCACCCCCGCGCGCTCGGCGCGCCGGAGTTCGTCCGGCCAGCGGGAACGGTCGTTGAGCATCGCCTGCACGGTGCGCGCGACGGAGCTGGCGTCCGTGTGCATCACATCGAACACGCCGACCTCGACCCGCGGGATGGTCGGCGTCCGGTCGTCAAACTCCGCCAGCAGAAGCACCACCTGCGCGGTCTGCTCCTTGGAGCCGATCACGAGCACGCTCCCCGAGGTCGGCTCGGCCACGATCTCCAGCGGACGGCGCGTGCGCACGATGGTCTGTTCGGCGATGCGGGAGACGGCGGCGGCGAGCGTCACGGCGTCGGCACGCATCGGTGTGAAGGTGACCAACTCACGCTCCTCCTGCTCGGCCGGCTGATCCAGACGCTCGATGATGGCTGTCGCCAGCTCGATGGTCGCGGCGGTCCCGGACACGAGCAGCGAGTTCGTCCGCGGCTCGGCCTCGACACGGATCGACGGTTGCTTGAACAGGTCGGGCCGATTCCGCTGATACCGCGCCATGAGCTGCAAGATGCGCGGGTCGGTCTCCTGCTGCTCCTTGAGCAGGCGCTCGACGGTTTGAGCGATCGCGGTCGCGTCGGCGTGCTCGAGCCCGAAGGTCTCGACGGCGGGCTTCTCCGGATCGAACGGCTGACGATCGAGGTTGGCGATCAGCTCCTTTTCGATCTTGTCGAGATCCTTGGCGGCGCCCGACAGCACCAGCGCGTTCGAGCCGCGGGCCGGGACCACACTGACCGTCCCGCCAGTGGGCAAATCGTAGTTCGCCAGGGCGCCGATCAGATCCTGCGCGACCTGCGCCGCGTCGGTGTAGATAAGCGGAACCACACGGATGATCGCGCGCCCGACCTGTGCGGCCTCACTGTCAAGCACCTTGATCAATTCCGCCGCGATCAGCTGCACGTCCTCGGGCGCGGAGATGATGAGCGTGTTGGTCGCCGAATCCGCCGCCACGTGCAGCAGACTTTCGATGCTCGCGACGGCGAACCCTTCCTCGAGTTGTTGCTCGCGCAGCCGGGTCGTCAGAAGATCGGTGAGCAGGCTCGACAGCCGCTCCGCCCGGGCGTGCTTCAGCGTGTACATCTTCAACGTGGTCGGGGGAATGTCGGGCCTGGCGTCGAGATCGAGCAGGATCTGCTCGACCGCCTCGAACACCTCCGACGGGCCGCTGACGATGAGCGTACGGCTGATCGGTTCGGCGTTGACGGTGACGGGGGTCTGCCCGCTCTGCGGGAGCGCGCCGCGCGAGGCGAGATCCTGCAGCGTGCGCGTCACCGCCGCCAGGTCCGCACGCTCGATCCGGTACGTGCGCACCTCGACGTCCGACTGCCGAGGCGAATCGAGCATCTTCACGATCTCGTTGAACTCGGCCATCCGCTTGGCCGGGGCGTCCACGATGATCGAATTCGTCGCGCGGTCGGCGCGAACGAATATCTCCTTGGGCTTTTGCAGGTGCGGGAGCGGTCGGCCCCGCGAGTCCTTGGGCATCGGCGGCACGGGGAACATCTCGTCCATCGTCCTGGCCAGGTCCTCGGCACGCGCGACCCGGAGCGGGAAGATGCGGATCTCGCGATCCTCGTCGCCGATGCGGCTCTGGTTGAGCTCGCGCACGATGTCCTGGATCTCCGGCAGCAGGTCCTCGTGCGCCGAGACGATCAGCGTGTTGGTCGCGGGATCGGACTGGATCTCGACCGGCTGTTTCGCCCGCTCGTCCATCGGCCTCTGGTCGTACGTGCGCTGCAGCACGCTGGCCAGACTCGTTGCGTCGGTCGCGTCCAGCGCCAGGATCTTCAGCGGCGGACGATCGACCGTCTGCTGCGCGTCCAGACTCCGCACCAGCGACTCGATGATGGGAAACTGCGCCGTCGTTGCGGCCACCATCAGCGAGTTGGTCGTTTCGATCGGCTCGAAGACCGGCGTGGGCCCGCCCTGGATCCGCATCGACTCGCTCGCCGAGACCATCTCCTCGAGGAAGCCGACGACGTCGGCGACCTTGGCCAGGCGCAGCTCGATGATGCGAACCTCGCGGGCGGGTCCGGCCTGACGCTGGAGCTCATCGAGAATCTTCACGAAGCGTCCCAGCGCGTCCTCGTCGCCGACAACCTCGAGTGAGTTGGTTTTGGAGTTGATGGTGACGTCCACGTGTGTGGCACCGGGCAGCGATTCGATCTGGGCGTTGTAGATCGCCAGCGCCCGCTCGCGCACGTCTTCGACCTGGGCATTGACGATCGGGATGATGCGAAGGCCCCTCTCGACGATCACCTCGTTGAGATCCTCGAGCAACTGCTCGACGCGCTCGAACGTGACCTCGTCGCCGGCCACGATGAGCGTCGAACTCCGCGGCTCGGTCTCGATCACGACCTGCACGGGCTGCTTGCCGGGCTGCGCCGGGGCCGAGAGGATGCCCTTTGAGGACATGCCCCGGAGCGTGGTGGCGACTGCGGTGAGGTCGGCCTTGATGACGCGATAGGTGCGCAGCTGCGCCTGTGGCGGCAGCTCCACGATGTCGAGCTTGCGCGCGAGTTCCTCCAGCGAAGGAATCCGGTCCGTCGGCGCGTCGATGATGAGCGAGTTGCTGCTCGTCTCGGCCGAGACCGTGATCTCCTTCTCCTTCTGCAGCCACGGCATCGGACGGTTGCGAGAATCACGGGGCATGGGAGGCACCGGGAAGAGCCTGTCCATCGCGGCGGCGACCAGGTCCGCCTTGGCAACCTTGAGCGGGAACAGGATGGTCTGGCGTTCCGGCTCGTCTTCCTGCGTGTTGAGCAGCTCGACGAAGTCCTTGATCTCGTCGTACAGCTCCGGGTGCGCCGACACGATGAGCGTGTTGGTGGCGGTGTCCGCCCGCACCTCGACAGGCCGCGCCGCCCGGTCCGATTGCGGACGCTTGGCGTACTGCTGCGTGAGCATCGAGGCGATGGCGGCCGAATCGGCGGTCTTGATCTGAAGCAGCCGCAACGGCGGCAGGTCCGACCGCTCGATCACGTCCAGCCGGCGCACGTAGTCCGCGATCAGCCGGTGCTGGGCGTCCTCGGCCGTGACCAGCAGCGAGTTCGTCCGCTCGACCACGGCGAGGTCCGGGTCCGGGACCCGGCGCGCCGGATCGACCGGGTCGGTGGAGTCGAGGAACTGGCGCAACGGCTCGATGATCTCGGACGCACGCACGTTCTGAATATCGACGATCCGCATGGTCCGTTGCGGCGGCACGAGCTGCTGGACCTGGGTCAGCGACTCGGTGAACAGCCGGATGCCACCGGCCGTTCCCCGGATGACCAGCGTGCCCGAGGCTGTGTCCACCTCGACGTTCACCGGCCCGGCGTCGCGGTCGTCCATCCCCTGCGTGCGCTCCTCGTACAGCGACAGCGCACGCTGCACCAGCGTGTTCGGATCACCCATCCGCACGCGCTCGAATCGGATCTGCGTCGAGCCGGGCGCCTCTTGATCCAGGACATCGATCAGTTCCTCGATGATGGTGAACTGGTCGGGCTCGGCACGAACGATCAGCCGGTCCAGCTCGTCCAGCGCCTCGAACCTCGGCGCGATGTACGCCGAGCCGTCCGACGGCTCGAGCAGCGGGCGCGACAGCCGCGTCAGACTCGACACGATCGAACTGGGCAAGATATGGGAAAGGACGTAATGGCGTGCCTCGGTGTCGATCTCGACGCCGGCTTCAACCGTGCGCAACAACGACTCGAACGCTGCCAGACCCTGCCGGGATCCGATCAACTGGATCTCGCCGGTCTGGTTGTCCAGCGAGATGGTCAGGGGGTGCTTCTCGGCCTGACCGGTTTCCGTGAAGAGACTCTCGGCCCGAGCCAGCACCCGGGCGGGGTCTCCCTTGGTCACGCGGACAAGGCGGAACTCCTTATCAAAATCGGGCGCGAGGTCTATCCCCGCGACGAGCGTCTCAAAGCTCTCCACATCCGTCGATGGGCCGGACACGATCAACGATCGGCCGTCCGGCGAGGGCGTGAAACGCAGCACGGTCTGCTGCCGTGCCGTGAGCAATCGCTTGACGATCTGCTCGGCCTGCTGCGGCGTGACGTGCTCCAGGCGGACGAGCTTGTACGTGCGATTGCCATAGGTGCCGGGCGTCTCACCCTGCGGGCGCAGCGCGGACGTTGAGTCCGGGTCGATCTCGCCCAGCAGCGATATCGCGTGCAGCATCTCGCCCGGAGCCGCCACGACGGTGATCTTGCCCACCTCCGGCAGCGGCAGAATCGTCGGCTTGCGATCATCCGGCACCGCGCGGAACAGATCGCCCAGGCTCGTGGCCGCCTGCGCTGGTGTGATCGACTCGAGCAGGAATGTGCGCATCTCCCGCTCGCCGCCGGGCCCGCCCGGAACGTCGAGCAGCTCGATCAGTTCCGTGACGACCTGGATGCGGGCCATCGGCCCGACCAGAAGGATGGAGTTCGTGCGTTCATCGGCCCAGAAGTTGAGCCCGTCGACGTTGCCGTCCTTGACCTGCGTGGTTACGTTGCCCTTCAGGTCGATGATCGTCTCGATCGTCTTGACCTTGACCAGTTCCTTCAGGGCTGTGTACACGTCCTGCGCCTTGGAGTACTTGAGTGTGTACAACTCGGTCTTGAAATCCACGAGATCGGCGTCGATCATCGACACGATCTCCCAGATCCTGCGGCACTGATCGGCGGTCTCGGTGACGATCAGAAAGTTCGGCCCGGGCACGTCGATCACGCTGCCGTAGTCCGGATCGACCAGCCGTTCGATCTTCTCCCGCGTCGTGGCCGCGGCCGCGTTGTTGAGCGGGATGGTGACGGTCACGATCTCGTACCCGGGAATGCCTGGTGGTACGGGTCCGCCGACCGGCTGGCGCGCCTGACGGGCTTCGTCCTTCAGCGTGCGGAAGTACAGATAGTTGTCTTCGTGCGCCACATAGACGTTGTGCATTCTCAAGAACTGGTTGAGGATGCCCAGCGCGTCGTCGAACGTGTACGCGCTGCCGCTGATGAAGGTCATCGTGGTCTCGGGCGGCTCGGCCTCGCGGATCATGGGCAAGCCGGACTCGCGCGAGAACGCCTCGAGCACCGCTGAATACGGCGCTTCCGTGAAGTTGAATCGAATCAGCTTCTCGGGATCGACAGCCGGTGGGCCCGGGTCCTCAGGCGTGACCGCTGCCGGCGCCGTGTCCGCAGCGAGAACGCTCTCTTGCATGATCGCGTATGACGGTGCGGCCAGACCAGCCGTCAAGACCATCGCCAATGCCAATGATGTGTGTTGCTTGCGGTCCATTGCCGGGCTCCCTGACTCCGTAAGGCGCGGCCGGGCCGCGCGATTGTTCTAGTGCAGTTCTCTCCACTCGGCCAGCGTCTGCTTCTGCAGCAGCTCGTAGCGCGTGCCTTCAACCTCGAACTGGGCCCGCTCACCGGCCGCCGAAATCAGCTTCGCTCCCAGCACACGGTCCCCGGGCACGAGCAGCCGGGAAACCTTGGTGCGCGTGTTGACAAGAATGACACCCAGCGTATTCGCGCCGTCCCACACGCCGACCATACGCCATTCGTGATAGGGCGGGGACGGCTTGCCGACCGGAGTCTCGGGCGTTGGCGGGGCCACAACGACCGCCTCCGTCGGCTTGGGCTCTCGAAACACATTCTTGGCCACGATGCCCGCCCAGGCCATCTCCCCGTTGATCGGGAGTTCCTCCACCGGCGGAAGTGTCTCGGGATTCTCGCCCGGCAGGAACACCGTCCGCACACCCACGCGCAGCTCGAACGTCTCGGCGTCGGCCGACGGTCGCAGCGAGATCGAGTCCACACGGTGCGCCCACGACTGCGCCTGGATGGTTGCCACCGTGCGCAGCACGTCATCGAGCGTGCCCACGCCGCGAACCTGCCCCTCCATCACCGCAAAATCCGGATCGGCGCGGAAGAGGTCCCGCCATGACTTCGTCGCTCTTCGAGCCGCCGGATTGGCTGGGAACCTCGGATTCCCGCTGCTCACCTTGATCTCTTCCTCGATCAGACCGCTCGTCCTGGCGATTTCGGTCAGTCGCGTTCGGAACTCGTGCTGCACTTCGTCGACCTGGCCGCCGAGTGTGGTTGCGATGAATTCGCTGCGCCTGCCGGTGAGTTCATCCCTTGCGGCCGCGTCACCGACATACCGATTCAGCTCCTCCTGCTGCCTGCTGATCTTCGTGTTGAGCGCATCGCGAGGCGAGGCGTACAGCACGCTGTACGCGCGTTGGACTGCGATCACGCCCAGCAGCGCGCCGACGCTCATCGCGATGTGCTTGCCGGCGAACTTCATCCTTCGCCCTCCGGTCCTGCGTCGGGATCATCCGCGGGAACCACAGCGTCGGCCGGTGAACCAAGCGAGGTGTGCAAGAGAAGCTGGAATGAATCCGCCACGTCGGCCCCGCGCGTGTCGACCCGGTACACGTTTGACCCGAGCAGCCTCTCGCGGAACTGGTCGGCGATGTCGCGGCTGACGGCGGGCCCGCCCAGCGAGATCTCGACGCTCTGGCTGGACGACCACCGGCCGCTGGTGATATCGCGCACACCGCGCGGCAAGGTGAACACCACCTCGCCGTCCATCACGCCGCCGAAGCCGTCCAATCGCGCCTCCTGCGTGCTGGGCAGGTGATCGCTCAACCACGCGAGGTGGGCGACCCAGTCGACGCTCGGCTGGATCCAGTGCTCGAGATGGCTCAGCCGCGCCGACTCGACGACAAACTTCGCGTGGCTCACGCGCGCCCGGCCGAGAGTATCTTCCAGATTCTGCTGCCGATCCTCGAGATCCCCGAGGCGCAGCCAGCCGAACGCGCCGAATGACCCGAACACAAGCACGGCCGCGAGCACCCCCAGCAGCGCACGCTGCCGGCGTGTCGCCGCCCGGTCCGGCGCGTGGCGTGGATGCAGGAAGTCCAGTGTAGTTTCGGTGAAGACCGACTCGGCCATGAGGCCGATCAACGGCAGCGCCACGCTGCGCTCCCAGTCGGTCATCTCCGGCGGAAACTCGATCGCCGCCGACAGCCGCAGACGCTCGTACGGCATCTCGAGCTCCGCCGCGCAGACCCGCCCGATGTCGTGCGCAACCGGGCCATGCCCCAGCACCGACACCGCGTGAACCTCGGATGAATCCGGGTTGGCGCGATAGGCCATCCACGTCCGCTTCGCCTCGACCGCGACCTGCTGGGCATAGTCGGGGAGCATGTCCGCGTCGTCAGGGAGTGGCAGATCGACAGCGCGTGCGAAGAGCAGGCGACCGTTCTCGACGATGACGCACTCGGTCGAGGCCGCTCCGGGCGCGACCCCGAGGATGGGCCCGTCATGGGCGATGGAGGTTTCGGCGAAGACCGCTGCGGCACCGGACGCCCGCAGGCCGATGCGGCTGACGCCGAGCCCACCACGCTTGGCCGTCTCCCGGATCCAGTTCAGCCGATCTCCCGGCAGCGCGCCGGCGAGCACGCGCACGACACGCCCCTGCTGCTCGTCCGCACCGGGCGCGGTGGGCGAGACGCTCTGGGGCAACTGGACGAAGTCCACCGCCGTGCCCTCCATCGGCACCGGGATCTGGCGCGAGATCTGCAGCCGAACCATCGAGACCAGATCCTCGTCTCGCCACTGCTCGTCGACGGTCAGAATGAACCTCTTGAGGACGACCTCCGCCCGCTGGACGACGATCACGGCCCCGCTCCTGGGCATACCCGATCGAGCAAGCTCGCGGGCGACCCAGCCCCCCACCGCCTCCGCGTTCGACGGGTCGATCTCGTCGGGCCGATCCGCGCAGCACCAGGCCCGCACCGCAACCCGATGCCGCTGCACATCCGCGTGGACCGCGCAGATGCGATCGCGGTCGATCTCGAGCGCGAATTGTACCTTTTTACCGATCATCGGCCGACTCCCTGGCCAGTGGTCCAGCGGCCCAATCTTCGATCGGGCCCGGCTTCGGGCATGTCCTGCTCCCGACCTGTCGCATCTTCGTTCTCGTCGGCCGAGACCCCCGGGGCCGCGCCAACCTTTCGTTCCGGCCCATTGCCCGCGCGCATCGATCGCTGTCCGACCCCGGAGTCTGACCCGGGACGTGCCCCGCGCTGGATCGAACCGCCGATGGTCAATTCCGCGGGGTCTTGGGCGGATCCGAGCCCCTCGTCCGGCGTGTCGTCCCGGGCGGTTCGGTCGTCGGGCTGCTGCTCCCAGAGTTGCGCCTCCACGATCTCGTCGCGGATCGCCCACCCGACGCTCATCAGGGTGAGGTCGCGCAGGTACGCGACGCGCGGCCGGGCCGACGAGATGTCGATCACCGCCTCCACCACCACCCGGTCCATCAGGCCGGCGTCCTCCTGGTAGAGATACGCGAGCGACTCAAAGTCCGCCTCGGCCGGGTTGCCCCGATCACCCCCGCTCCAGTTGATCTGCGCGTCGTCGCGGAGCAGCCCTGCTTCGATCCGCACACGCCACTGCATCGACCGGGTGGTCACGGTGTCGGCACACTGGGCGTACTGGACCGCCGTCAGCACCTCCTCAGCCGCGAGCCAGGTCGGGCTCTTGAGCGACTCGGCGTCAAGCCCGTCTCGCATCTCGACCGCGCTCCGGGCGATCGCGTCGTCGAACCCCGGCAAACACGCCAGCACCATCTGCGACGCCCGCGTCACGTCCACCCGACCGAGCAGGTACGGATCGGACGATACCGTGAACACGTCGAACACCTCGGCCCAGTCCCTGGGTGGAACGTTGAAGTCGCTCAGCACCTCGACCAGCGTGGCTTTGGACTCGAACTCGACCCCGCGCTCCTTCAACCCCTTCACGACGTTCGCCACGTTGTCGTCGTAGCGACGCGCGATCGCCCTGCCGAGGCGCTCGGACCACGGCGTGTTGAGGTTGATCCGCAGGTCGCCCCGGTGGCGGTACCCCTCGCGCCCGATCCCGGCCTGGATATTGGGATCGAAGCTGAACACCGTGAGCACTTCCGTCAGCGCCGGTCGGTCGCCACCCTGCATCAACGCGTCCTCGCCGGCGAACGCGCCGGGCTGCCCGTAGAGCAGGTCCGCGTCGATCCCGTCCACGGCGATCAGCTCCTCGACACTCCTGAACAGGCGTTGCTCGCGGGCCTGCACGATCGCGTCGGCGAGCGTTCGATCGATCATCGGCAGGGCCTCGAGCATCTCCGCCGTGGCATGGTTCACGTCAAGCTTGGCCGACTCGCTCACGATCGGGAGCCCATCGGCGCCGATCGGGATGAGTCGAAACACGCCGCGCGTGCCGTCCTGACGCTCGAAAACAGTCCATTCCTCGGTGACGTGCGGGTCGCGGCCTTGGAGGATGTCCTCGCGCTGTGTGGCCAGCTCGGCCATCACCGCCTGCACGCCCGACCACACCAGCGCCCGCGCCTGCGTGCGCCGCAGCGATGTCTCCGCCGTCGCGCGCTCGGCCGAGGTCATCGCGAGCACCGTCGTGCCGACGAGCGCGCCGATGGTCAGCACCACCAGCACAGCCATCAGCACGACGCCGCGTCCAGAGGCCTTGGCGCACAGTGCGGTCATCGCCCCCCCTTCCACGCCGCCACCGGCCCGTCAGGAACCACCATCACGCGCAGGCGATCGGGCTCGCCGAACGTCTGCGGGCCCTCGTCGCCTTCGACAGACCGACCCGCGTCAGAAGCCGGCTGTTCCGGGAAGTCATCGCCGAACTGCAACGGCGTGTTGTCGCCGGCGTCTTCAGGCAAATCCGACCCGAGCGCGGGGCGCGAAGGCGGGTCGCCGAACCAGATCGCCACCTCGATCGCGACCGGCAGGCCGTTGCGTTGCAGCGAGTTGTACGAACTCCGCCACATCTGCCCGTCGTGATAGCGAAACCGCAGCCGACGCACGCGACTGGAGATCACTTCGTCGTCAGCCTCCGAGACCGACCCGCCGGGCACGATCGCCCGCCGGACCGTGCGCACCTCCGACGCCGCCTCATCGAACACATACCGCGCCGACAGCAGATCGCCCAATGCCCAGTCGAGCTCTTCCGGCCCGCTGGGCACGTTGACCGAACGCGTCAGGAGCGTGAGCCTGTGCTCCTGGCCGTCGATCCCCGCCCCGACCGTCGCGTCCCCGGCGATGGCACCGAGAATGTCGTTCTCCAGCCGCTCGATGAGGCTGCTGCCGGCCCGGCCGTCGCGCGACGCCTCGATCAGGCGATCTCGACCGCTCATCAGATTCAGCATGAACGAGAACAGCGTCGATGACAGCGCCATCAGGAGCGCGATGGCGAGCATGATCTCGAGCAGGGTGAATCCTCTCGATCGCCTCATGGCCCGCCCCCCGGGCCTGTGCGGCGGCGCTCTTGGGCGATGCCCCGGCGCGCCTCCTCCATCAGTTCGTCCTCTGCACCCGCTTCGTCCGTTTCGAGCGTTCCCAAGCGGACGAGCTGCTCGAGCGTGTACTGCCCCATGATCCGATCGGAGTCAGCCGACGCTCGCCGCAGCGCCCGAACGCGCACGATCGCGAGCCCCGCGAACGGGCTGGGGCTGGTGTCGATCTCCAGCTCCCACCCGGAGTCCTCGCCCCATCCGACCGTGGCCGCCAGCCCGAACTCGTCGGGAAGAGCGCCGTCGTTCAGTTCATCCGCGCCCGATTCCGGGTCGGATTCCCACGCGGGCACGGGCCCTTGCAATGTTTCCGGCGTTGCGATGCCGGCCTCGATCCTGGCCATCGCCGAACGCGCCAGATCCGCCGCCTGCTGCTTCAACCGCGTGGCTTCGAGACTGTGGATGCTCTGCGACATTGCGCTCAGGATCGCCATCGATCCCATGACCAATAGCGCCAGCGCAAGCATCACCTCGAGCAGGATCCCGCCCCGCCGGGTGGTGCGTGTGCGCGGGCTCATCGGCTGCTCCCCCGAGCGCCGATCGGCTGCTCGCTCTGGGTCGCCTGTTGATCCCAGCCGTCCTCGTCGAGCCCGCCCTCATCGTCGGCACTCACGCGCCTCGCCTGCACGCCGCCCGTCCAGCGATTGATCTCAATCGTGAACGTCACGTCTTCTCCGATCAGGTACAAAGGCGTCCCCGCAAGGGCGGTCCCGTCGGGGAGGAACACGGCGATCGTCAACCGGAGCTGGCCGGGGGTGCTCCGCGGCGCGCCGGGCGGCTGATCATCCCGCGGCCCAAAGTCGTTCGATCGTCCGGCGCGGCCGAGTTTACGCTGCGGATCCGCGAACAGCCCGCGATCATCAGTACGGGGCGGCTGGCGCGTCAGAACGTACCCATCGGGCAGCACGTACGCGGGATAGGTGCTGCGGGGATCGCCCGTCCGCCGCTCGAACTCATCGGGCGATTCCTGCCCGTCCGCCGGGAGCACGTCCTCGAGGCTGTGCCGACCCGAGGCTCGTGTCCCGATCGCTTCGATGTAGATCCCGGCGGAACCGTCGGGGCGAGGCCGCGCGGTCAGGCGGAGGGCGCGACCCTCCTGCTGCGCCAGGGCCCGGCACTGGATCGCGGTCGCCTCGATCCGGCCGATCGCTGCGTCCGCGATCGAGCCCGCGAGCCGACCGAGCATGGACGGCATGACGATCCCCGTGATCGCGACCATGAGCGTCACCACGATCATCAGTTCCACGATCGTAAAACCCGTTCGCGGCGCGGATCCCCGGCGACAGTCGTTGGCCGAGGGTGCGGCCGCGATGTGGGCCGTCTTGCGCATGGCATGGGTTTCCCGCGGCTGGGCTCAGCCTCCGCCGGGCTCTGAGAACCCGAATTCATCTTCCTCGTCCGACTCGCGAAGCATGATGTCGTCGTCCGTACCCTCTTCCCCGTCCGGGCCGTTCGACCAGAGGTCGTACGTGCCCTCGATCAACTCGCTCTCCTCGCGATAACCCCACTCGCTGCCCCAGGCGTCCTTGTCCAGCTTTTTCTTGAGATAGGCGGTCCAGACCGATTCGTCGCTGTCGGGGTCCAGCATCTCCTTGTCCCACAGAACAGCCAGCCCCTCTTGCTCAAACGGGAAGCGTCGATAGTCCATCCGAAAAAACTCGATCGCCGACTCGATGCTCTTGAGACTGATCCTCGTAATCCTGACGTCAGCCTGCTTCTGGCGCTGGAAGAGGGCGACCGCGACAATCCCGCCCATCGCGACGATGATCGCGAGCACGATCATGACCTCGATCAGCGTGAACGCCCGCCGTCGGGACGGCGACGGTGCCTGAGACATTCGCTGGTTCATCGGTGAGCATCCTTTCCTGGATCGGCGACCGGGGTGCCCTCCGCCCGCGGTGAGCGGCTGCTGTGCCTTCCGAGGGCGAGGTTTCACCGTTCTCGGGAATGGGTCAACCACTACCCATACACAACCCGATCATATCCGCTGTCTTGTTGCCGACCTCGACAGATCTCCGAGGCCTGCCCTAAGTTACTTAGCCCAAACTAGCCTAGCGCGCGGCCGCTGTCAAGTCCCGGCCCATCTTCCCGCGAACTCCATGGTTTTCAAGGACTTATCTGCACACCGGCCAGGGGTCCAGAATGTCCGCGAATCGGGGTTTTTCGTTCTCCCGCTGAGAAACTACCGGGAAGCCGGGGCACCGTGGCCGAGGGCATCATCGAGCCGGGAGCCGCTCGCGAGCCCCTCAGGCGGACAGCTGGGTCAACGGCAGGATGAGGCCGATCGCCACGATCGCGACCATGACGGCCATCACCACAATAAATGCTGGTTCGATCAGCCGCACCGCGGTGTCGAGAAGCCGATCGATCCGTCGTTCGATCGTGTCGGCAATCGTGACGAGGACGCTGCCGAGGTTGTTGGCCGATTCGGCGACCGAGATCATCTCGACCACGTCCTCCGAGAACAGCCCGCTCTGGCCGAGGGGCTGGGCGAGCGTCTCACCGGCTCGAACGGACTCGGTCGCGGCGTCGATCGACTCTTCCATCAGGACATTCCCCGCCGCCTCCTTCGCGATCTGCATCGCCGACAGCAAGGGGATCCCGTTCGTCAGCATCGTGCCGAGCATCCGGCAGAAGCGTGCGGTCGCGACCGCCCGCACGATCGCGCCCAGCAGCGGCGCGTGGGTCCTGATCACGGTCAGTCGGCGTCGAACCTCGGGTTGCGTGCGGGCCCACAGGAACGTGGCGACGAGGGCCGCGATTCCGATCAGCACCACCAGCCCGTGCTGTCTTACCAGGCGGCTCACGCCGAACACCAGCTCGCTGATCGCCGGCATCTCCACGATGTGTTCAAGGTTCTTCTCGAACATGGGCACGAAGAAGCCGAAGATGATGCCCAGCACAACCGAGCCGACGCAGACCAGCACGCACGGGTAGATCATGTTGCCGATGATTCTGCCCTTGAGTTCCGCCTCGCGCGAGACGAAGACGCCCAGTTTCGCGAGCACTTCTTCGAGGAATCCGCCTCGCTCGCCCGCCCGGACCATCGCGACGTGCACCGCGGGGAACACATCGGGGCGATCGGCCATGCCGTCGGCGAGTTCCTCACCCTCGGCGATCGCCTCGGCAATCCCGCGAAACGCGGAGGCCAGCCTGGGCCTGGACTTGCTCCGCCCGAGCAGCTTGAGCGCACGCAGGAGCGGCACGCCCGCCGCGAGCAGGTCCGCGAGCTGAACGTACGCCGTCGCGAGCGCGCTCGACGACACCCCGCGTCGAAGCGTGAACCGCGCCTTGCTCGGCGC
>JADFOF010000329.1 GCA_022563015.1 Planctomycetota bacterium | reverse complement strand
GATCCTTGCCAGGGTCTATGTCGTGCGCCATCTTCCGGACGCTGTGCCCTTCCAGTGGGAGGATCGCGACAGCCCCCGCCAACGCTCGGCACAGACCCCTCGCCAGCGCTACATCACGCTCAAGCCCGACCCCGCCCGCGACATCCACCCGGCGCTGGCGCGCAACCGCTGCGTCGAGGACGTCTACGAGCCCGGCTCCACCTTCAAGGCCATCGTCTGGGCATCCATCACCGACCTCGACCTGGCCGACCCCGACGAGATGATACAAACCCATAGCGGCGCGTGGCGCACGCCCTACGGCCGGCGCATCGAGGACGTCAACAACCACGTGCAGCTCACCTGGTTCGACGTGCTCGTCAATTCCTCGAACATCGGCATGAGCAAGGTCGCCGCACGCGCCGACTTCCGGCAGCTCCACGACGCTGTCCGACGGTTCGGCTTCGGCCGAAAGACCGGCATCGGTCTGCCCGGCGAGACGGCCGGCATCGTCACCAGCGTGGGCGACTGGACCCAATGGACCCAGACCTCGGTGAGCTTCGGGTACGAGGTCGCCGTGACGCCCGTGCAGATGGTCCGCGCCTACGCCGCCTTCGCGCGCCCCGGAGACCGCGCCGGCACCATCCCGGACCGCCTCGACCTCGTCGCATCGCCCGATTCCCCTCGGCCCCGCGACATCCGCGTGCTCTCACCCGAGGTCGCGCACCTCACGCGTGAGGCCATGCTTCAAGTCGGACGACGCCTCGACCAGACCATCCGCACCTTCCACTACGACGACCGGCAGTTCAGCTACACGCTGTTCGGAAAGTCCGGCACCGCCCGGATCCCGCTGGGCGCCCCCCCCAAGGGCACGCGCGCCCCGCCCGGATACAAGGGCTACTTCCAGCACCAGTACACCACCAGCTTCATCGCCGGAGCACCCGCCGACGAGCCGCGCATCATCGTCATCGTCATCATCGACGACCCCGGCCCGGCGCTGGTGCGCGCCAACCGCTACTACGGTTCCCACGTCGCCGGCCCCATCGTGCGCCGGGTCGTCGAGCGCTCGCTCGCGTACATGGGCGTCGAGCCCTCGCCCGGCATGGGCCCGGCCGCGAACTGATTCAACTCCCTTGGTCGCGATCAATCTCCGCCGCCACCGGGCTCTCGCCCTGCACGATCAGGTCGCGCGCTCCCGTGCGAACCAGGTGCGACATGAACGCTTCAAACTCCCGCTCCGCCTCGGCCAGATCCTCGTTGAAATAAGCCAGAAACACGAGCCTCGGCCCGTCCTCGGCCGCGATGCGCCGCACCGATTCCGGCCCGAGCCTCGCCCGCACCGCTCTCGCCACGCGTCCCTCCGCCGCGTCGATCAGCAGCCGACGAAGCCCCTCCCGGTACCGCCCCTGGGCCCCCTCGCGCAGGAAATGCGTCAGGGCCCACACCTGCGCGTAGTACGTCAAGGTCCCCTGCGTCGTCACCTCGATCAGCGATTCGGGCGCAGCGACGAGCAACTGGCCCAAGGGCAGCGTACGCCCTCGCGCGTGGGCGCTGCGCAGCTGGTCGAACCGCTCGACGTTGGCCCACGGCAGCATCCGCTTGCCCGCCGGGTCGCCCGGATCCGTTCGGAACCCCTCCATGTACGTCGCGACGCCCTCCTCCATCCACACCGGCAGCCGCGACCGGAACGTCAGCTGCGTGAACTGATGCCACCCCTCGTGGGCCGCGATCGAGAGCGTGTCGCGCGGCCCGATGTCGTACAGCACCGCACGCCCCTGGGCTGCGTACCCACCGCGGCCGATGCGAAGATACAGCTCGGCGCGCTCGCCCATCAACTGTTTCGTCATACGCGACCACTGCCAGCGAGAGTCGAGCACAAACGTGTCCAGCTTCATCGGAGGCTTGGGCAGGTCCGCCAGCGCCGACGTGTACTGACCCAGCGCCAGCTCCAGGAACGCCGGGATCTGCCGCCCCAGTTGCCGATCCGTCGCCGTCGTGAAGATCCGGTAGTGCTCCGTGCGCACGATCTGCCCCGGTCGGCCCGCGTACGACCAGTCCTGGACCGAGAGCACGACCGATCCCGCCCCGCGCTCGCTCACCACCGTCGGCGAGACCGTCGGCAACGTCTGCACCGCGCACCCGCCCACACACGCCGCACACCACGCCAAGAGGACGCGCCCGCGGCGGCGCCCCTTCACGCCGGCAGCCCCGCGAACCGCGACCGCACCTGATCAAGCTCGTTCTCCGCCTCGGCCAGCTCGCGCCGCGTCTGCTCCACGAGGTGCCCGGGCGCCTTGGTCACGTACGACGGGTTGTCCAGACGCGCCGTCAGGGTGGTGATCCGATGCTCGCACTCGGCGATGGCTCCCCCCAGACGCTCGCGCTCCGCCGACACGTCCATCTCGTCGGCCAACCCCGACACACGGAAGTCAGCGCCGGCGTACGTGAACGCGACCGACGCCCCCGCCGGCCCGTCCGTCGTCACGCGCTGAAGCCCGCACGTCGTCTCCACCAGCCCGTCGCCCCGACCGATGGTCTCGGCCGCAGCCGCGCCGGCGTGCAGTGTGATCCGCTTGCTCGGCTTCACCCCGTGCTGCGCCCGGATCGTGCGGATCTCCTCGACGAGTCCGCGCAGGTGCTCGAAGTGCGACTCGGCCTCATCGTCGATCAGCGACTCGCTCACGCACGGCCAACCCGCCCGGCACAGCAGCCCGCACGCGCACGGCTCGGGCAGCTCGACGCCCCGCACCGACCCCGCCTCGATCCGCGAAACGTGCTCAAACAGCGCCTCGGTCACGAACGGCGTCAACGGGTGCAGCAGCCGCAGGATCGTGTCGAACGTGGCCCGCAGCACCGCCCGCTGCGAAGGGTTGCCCTCGATGGTCGGCTTGATCGCCTCGAGGTACCAGTCGCAGAAGTCCCGCCACAGCAGATCGTACAGCGATTGTGCGTACGGGCTGAACTCGAAGCGCTCGATGCTCCGCGTGATCGACCTCGCCGTGCGCGCCAGCCGCGACAGCATCCAGCGGTCCACCAGCGGCAGCGTCGCGGGTTCGACCGGCTTGACGGGCCCGCCCGGCGCATCACCCCGCGCGCACAGCATCACCGTCAGCCGACCCGCGTTCCACAGCTTGGTGCAGAAGTTCCGACCCTCGTCGAACTTCGGGCTCGTGTTGCGCCCCGTCCTGCTGTCCCGCTCCACC
>JADFOF010000328.1 GCA_022563015.1 Planctomycetota bacterium | reverse complement strand
TCGCCTCGACCACGCCCCACCCGCACAGGGCCAAGAGCGTGACGAACCCGGCCATGGGCCAGTTGGCCTCACCGGGCGCGAAGAGCGTTACAGCCAGATAAAAAACCAGAATCGGCGCGGCGCAGCAGATGAGAAAGGCGCGTCCGGGCCACGCCCGAGGCTCCGCTCGCCGCCGCGCCATCGCCGTACCGGTCGAATACAGCGCCAGGAACATGTTCCCGCCGAGCATCGCCACCTGGGTTGCGATCAGAACCACCGTCCACATCGGATCCCATCGCCACCACCCGTCGCTGGTGGATACGTCCCCGCCGGGCATCGCGACGTGCCCGAGCAGGTGTCGCACGGTGGCCCAATCGTGCTGCGCGTTCCAGATAACGACGGGCGCAACGCCGGCCAGGGCCACGGCCGTCGCTGCGAGCGCCCATCGCTTCCAGCGCGCGTGCAGGTGCAGTCGGCGTCTGCGCATGAGCGCGTACAGGAGCAGCCCCGGGACCAGCAGCACGATCGTGTACTTGAACAGGAATCCGACGGCAAGGGCTGTGCCCAACACCACCCACGCCCAGCGCGACCGTCGTTCGAGGGCACGCCATGCGGCCCAGGCGGCGACGGCCCAGGCGGCGACGTACGGCCCGTCGATCGTCATCAGCACCGCCGAGATCTGGAAGATCGGCGCCAACAGCGTGCACACCGCGGCGAAGAAGCCCGCACGACGATCTCCCGTCGTCTCCACCGCCAGGCACGCGATCGCCAGCGTCACCACCATCGACGCCACCACCGCGGGCAATCGAACAGCGAACTCCGTGTCGCCGAACACCATCGTCGCCGCACGGATCGCCAGCGCGATCCCCGGCCCCTTGCTGTAGTACGACCAGTCCAGGCGTCGGCTCCACTCCCAGTAGTGCGCCTCGTCCTCGACCAGCGCGTACGGGTTCACCCACGCCACGTACGCCAGGCGCAGCGTCGTCACGCCGACCACCAGCAGCACGATCGCCGACCACGACCGCGACCACCGCGCGTAGCTCATCGGCACGTCGGAAATGTCGCGCGGTCGAGGCCGAGCGTGCGGGATCACTCCGCTCATGGGCGAACGCACGGCCACTCAGCGGCTCCTCAACAGCACGAACGCCCCGAGCGTATACCCCGCGAACACCACGACCCCTCCCCACAGCATCACGAACCCGATCGCCCCCGAGTTCTCCACCATCGGCTGCCCGGCGCTGATCGTCAGCACCGTCAGCAGCGACGGGAAGAAGCTCCAGAGATAGACGACCAGCGGCGGCGCCTGACCGAGACGAATCGCCGTCACCGCCCCCGCCAGCATCATCACCATGCACGCTGCCGACATCGCCACTCGCTCGTGCTGCTTGCCCACGATCTCTCGCCGGATCCGCTCGATCCGCCGGCTCAGATCCCCGGCCGGTTGGAGTATGTACTCGTCCGGCTCGGACCGATCGATGTACGGCGCCGATTTTTCGAGCAGCTCGGCCGAGCTGAGTTCCAGCAGGCCAGGCGTGGGATCGCCGCTGACACGAAGCCGACGGATCTGGTGACGATCCCGCTGACCGATCTCGCCCGAATCCGTCACCGTCCGCACGTCGTCGAGGCCGAGGTCGAACTCGAGGCGCTGGTCGCCCGTCAACCGCCCGATCTCGACGATCTGCCCGCGTTGGTTCCACGGCCTGGACAGGAGGGCAAACCTCGCGCGCAGCCGGATCGTGCCGTCCTCCCCGATCCGCTCGATCTCGACGTCCTCCCCCTCGATCGGGATAAACCGCCACCCCTGCCGCCCCGAGCCGTTCCACACCATGTCCCCGGCGTGCACGACATACCTCGGGCCGTCGGGAACGCGGAACTCGAGCGAGTTCTTCTCCCGAAGCGCGCGCGAGGCCAGCACCTCGATCTCGCGCAGTGCGATGTTCCTGGCCAGGTTGATGCGTCGATCGTTGACCGGGCTGAGCAGGTCAGGGTTCTCGTACGCCCGCCGAAGTTGTCCCAGCGTCAGGAACTTGGGGTCGTCATCAAAGCGTGTCGGGATGGCGACGGCGTACTCGATGAGCGACGTCTGTACGAACACGCCCTCCCCGCCGTAGACCGACGCGTTGTGCAGGCGCAGCCTCACGATCGTCGCGCCCCGGCCGGAGTGCTCATTCTCGCCCAGCTCCCGCGCGCGCGACAGCGACACCTGGGCCTTGGCGGCGATCAGCGACGAGAGCACCTTGGCGTCCCCGTCCACCCGCTCGACGATCACGCCCGACAGCACGAGCTCGCTCGGATCTCCCGGCTGCGGCTGAACGTCGTCGGCGTAGATACGCAGGTTCCCCGCCTCGATCGTCTTGCGATGACGGATCGAGTGCGTGATGATCTTGGCTGCACTCTCGCTGACCAGCCCCTCCATCGAGAGCAAGAAACGCGGAATGACGAACTCCGTGAGCAGCGAGAGCGTGACCGCCAGGATGATCCCCGTCACACACGCCGGCACGAGCAGCGCCGCGTGGCTGATCCCCGCAGCCCGCGCACCGGTCAGCTCGTTGTCCTGAGCCAGCCGGTGGTACACCAGCGTCGCCGAGAACCCCCCCGCGAACGGCAGCGCGTACTGCAGCATCGGCACCGCCGCCATCGCCATGAACGTCAGCATCTGCAGCGGCCCGAGCGCCCCCTCGGCAAAGAACTTCACCGTGAGCGCGAAGCCGATGACCATCACCAGGATCGACGCCGTCAACACCACCAGCCGCCAAAGCTCCGCCGACGTGTACCGCCAGATCGTGATGAGAGGCCTGGAAAGCAAGGCCCGATGATAGAGCCGTTTCGGTCCGCGCGTCGCGTCAGCGCCCACCGGAGCGGCAGCGCCAGTCCGCCGCAGTGTTGATGTTCTGCGCAGCCTCGAACGCGAGCGGGACCTCCCGGCGATGGACCGCCGCAATGGCGTCGTGCAGCGAGCGCCCGCCGTGCTCGAGTCGCTGCAGAAGCACCGGCAGACACGCCCGGCGATACAGGCCGATGAGCGGCTCAAGCCTGTCCGTCCGGCCGAGCACCGCGTGCGCGCCCGGCGACAGACCCGCAACCCCAAGGATCTGCCTGATGTGCGCCGGCTCGATCCCCGGAAGGTCGCCGGCCAGGACGAATACGTCGCGCGTCGAATCCTGCAGCGCAGCGACGATGCCGCCGATCGGCCCCACGCC
>JADFOF010000327.1 GCA_022563015.1 Planctomycetota bacterium | reverse complement strand
CTGACCATCCAGGACACGCACGTCTACGAAGCGGAGCCAGCGCTCCAGCCCGCTGGGGGGGCCAGATGACGACGCGGAGGACTGGTCATGACCACTCCGCCCGACATCATCGGCCATGACCTGTTGCCCAACCCCGGCGACGACAAGCGCCGAAGCAAAAAGGAAGAAGAGCGCCGCCAGCAGGCGATCATCGATCAGATCTTCGCCGAGGCCAACAAGCTCGGCATCGAAGTCACCACAACTGGCGAGATCGACCCGACCGCTGAGCCAAACCCCGAGCGCGCCGAGAAGATCAAGAACGAGACGCAGCCCAGACTGATTGAATACTCCCGAGCGGTTGAAGCGGACTCAGAGATCGCCGAAACGAGCGACGCGGACGGATCCACGACAAGGCGCGTGAGGACCCGCACCAGAACAGTGACGCAACTCGGTGTCAACCTGGAAGTCCTGAACGAACTTACCAATCTGGTCACGGACATTCGAGGCGCGGTCATCAAGATCGGCGCGAGAATCCTGTCCAAAATTGGCGTCCCGGTTGGGGGGGGCGGAGATGGCGGGGATGACGATGGGAATCAGGCCAGTCACGACGAACACGGATCATCCTCTTCCTAAAGCGACGAATAGGAACTCCCCCTCCGCGACCTTCGCGTCACACTCCGCGCTCTTTGCGTTCAGTCCGAACGTCGGCTCGGAGATCCGACCTACCAAAACCGCGTTTACGGGCTCCCAGGCCGGTTCGGCGGAGGATCGCGTCCAGATAATGGCCTTCGAAATGGCGTAGATGGCCACCTGCACGACGTAGATCAACGTCTACACGGCGTAGATCAACGTCTGCGCGGCGCAGGTCAACGTCTACACGGCGTAGATCAACGTCTGCGCGGCGTAGATCAACGTCTACGCGGCGTAGATCAACGTCTGCGCGGCGTAGATCAACGTCTGCGCGGCGTAGATGGCCTTCGAAATGGTTTCGAAGGCCCTCGACAGGGCGTCGATGGCCAGCCGGGTAACGCAGATGGACCATCGCGCGAATCGGCAGAGCACCGGATTCGACCGAGGCGAGGGCTGGAGGTCAACGGTGGACGTGCGCCCCGCCTTGCACGCCGTCCGCAGGACCCCCCCTCCGCCTCGGGTCTGGAGAAACCGGCTGTGCCGGCTCGGCACCTCCCCCCGCCCCATTTTCCCCAAAGGACATCGGCGACGGGGGGAGGAAGAGGGGGCACCGATGGCCAGCGAAATGGAGCCGATGGCTCCCGGGCGATGGCTCCGGGAAGCAGCGCGGCGTGGGAGGGAAACGGGGTGGGGAAATGGGCGGGGGAAATGGGGGGGAAATGGGCGCAACAGGACTTGAACTTCGCCACAAATCCCCGGGAAAAACGCACATTTCGGATTCAGGCGGCGCAGAATGCGGCGCACTTGGGGTCGATCGTGCACCGGAGACCGCTGCCCCGGATCCGGATCTGGAGGTCATTGTCGCCGCGTGGCCGACCCTCCCACCGCCGATCCGCACCGCCATCCTGGTGCTGCTGGACTCAACCCAGCCGGAGGCGCGGAAATGACCAACGCACCATCACCCAATGGGCGCGACGAGCGCGGCCCGGCAACGCTGCCGACGAGAGGGGACTCGCTAGAACAATCGAACGAGATTCTGCCCGAGGGCAAACGGGCTGTGGCCGGTCGGCGATTCGACCTGGACTGGGCATTGTGGAACGCGGCGGGTCGGCCGGACATCTTCTGGGGCTCCCACCCCAAGCTGAGGAGCGTGCGAGCGTACCTTCTGGGGGTCAAATCGGACGCGGCACGTGCTTCTGTGCGCGCTGCGGTCCGAAAAGGGGCAGGGAGGGGCTGGTCGGGGATGAGCTCCGCGATTCGCGTCCTCCTGCACGATTCGATCTTCAAGGTGATGGACAACCTGGAGAGCCAGGCGGGGGGGCGACCGGATCACCCGACCGTGGTCCAGCTGCGGGTGGCTCTGAATCTGGTGGCGGATGACTTGCGGTGGAACGACAGCGACGCCGCGTTCGAGGCCGCGGCGAATGAGCTGGTGGTGGGGTGATCGGGCGCGGCTGGGAGCGCCGCTCTCGGCGCGGCGGCCAGGCACCCGGTCAGCAACGAGCGTCCGCGGCCGATCGCCCGGTGGCTGGGCGGATGAGGTTCGTCAGCTGGTGCCGCGGCCCGGGGGCTGGGGGGCGTCTGCGCCCGGTTGACTGGGCATTTGAACGCCATAGAGCCAAGATCATCCACATCGTCGAGCGCTCTGAAGAACAGACAGAAGGCGGGGCGGAGAGCTAGGCCGGTCCCCTACGAACACCCGGTCACGAACGCGTTCTGGAAGCACAGGAAGTCGAAGATGTCGCACACCGGGTCGGGATCGCAGTCGCAGGCGTAGGGCTCGCCGGAGACGAAGCTGTTCTGGAAGCAGAGGAAGTCGAAGATATCCAGCTCGCCATTGCGGTCGCAGTCGGCGTAGCACGGATTCAGCGGCCGCGACCAGAGCAGGGCTTCGGTTCGCAGGGTTGCCCCGTTTAAGCCGTAGCCCGCGATGAAGGTGTTTGAACCATCGCTCCAGATGCTCGTGGCAAAGGAAGAGCCCCAAGAGCCCGTCAGCGCGAGCGAAAGATCTTCCCACGATCCCGCCGTGCCGCTCCACAGACTGGCGTGCCACAAGCCGCCGATGCGGGCCGAGCCAACTTGCTGCGTGCCGGATGTGCCGCGCGCGTCGGACTGCGTCGCACCGGCGGGGTTGAGATCGACCCACGAAGCGGCCGTGCCGCTCCACAGACTGGCGTGATCCAAGCCGCCGACGTGGGCCCAGCCAATTTGCTGCGTGCCGGATGTGTCGGAAGCGAGGGATCGCGTCGCACCGGCGGGGTGGAGATCGACCCACGAGGCCGCCGTGCCGCTCCACAGGCTGGCGCGACGCAAGCCGCCGACCCATGCAAGGCCAACTTGCTGCGTGCCGGATATGCCGAACGCTCGGGACTCTGTCGCCCCGGCGGGGTGGAGATCGACCCGCGAGGCGGCCGTGCCGCTCCACAGGCCGGCTCGTATCACGCCGGCGACGCGGGCCCAGCCAATTTGCTGCGTACCGGATGTGTCCCACGCCTCGGACCATGTCGCCCCGGCGGGATTGAGATCGACCCACGAGCCCGCCGTGCCGCTCCACAGGCTGGCGTGCCGATCG
>JADFOF010000037.1 GCA_022563015.1 Planctomycetota bacterium | reverse complement strand
CAGGTGGGGCGCTGCGTGATACACGCGAACCGCACGGGGCTGGCGTCGGCGTGGTTGACCGTCGCCGTGCTCATGCAGGCCGAGGACCGGGACGAGCGAGCCCTCAAGATGCTTCAGCGCGCCCGCGACGCCGGGCTGGACACCGTCATCGCCGACAGTTTGATGCGGGCCCTGGGGGGCTGATGACGCGGGGTCGGGGTAGGGCGAGGGAGTTACCATATTTGTCGCGAGCTTTATCGCGAGCGTTGTCCGAGGCGAGCGTTGTCGCGAGCCGGGCCGTCCCCGGCCCGGTCCGGTGCCGCTCCCGTTCCACTCCCCTTCCGCTCCGGATTCTGACCCCGTATCAGTTGAAGAACCGGGCCGGGGACGGCCCGGCTCGCTTGTTCTGAGGTGAACGGGTGCTAAACTCCGCCTCGCCTCGGTCTGCCCGGGGCGCAATTCGGACCGCTAAAACTACCGAGTCTGCCTGCCCCCGGCTTCGGGCAGGACAACGCCGGGTGATCCCGGGGCCGGTGGGAGGTGTGACTCGATGGCCAGGAAAAAAGAAATCACTGAGGTCTTCAAGATCCAGGCCCCCGGTGGGCAGGCGACGCCCGCGCCGCCGCTGGGCCCGGTGCTGGGCGCCAAGGGCGTGAACCCCGGTCAGTTCATCCAGCAGTTCAACGCGGCGACGTCCCAGCTCAACGGCAAGGTCGTCGGGTGCGTCGTGACGCTGTACAGCGACCGTAGTTTCACCTTCGAGATCAAGTCTTCTCCCGCCGCGATCCTGATCAAGACTGCCGCCGGCATCGAAAAAGGCTCCGGCGTGCCGCACACCGACAAGGTCGGCTCGATCACCAGGACTCAGGTCCGCTCGATCGCCGAAGAAAAAATGGCGGACCTCAACTCGGGCTCGATCGAGTCGGCGATGCGTGTGATCGAGGGGACAGCCCGTTCCATGGGCGTCACGGTCGAGGAGGGCTGAAGCGATGGCGACCATGAACACGCGAGCCAAGGCCAACGCCGAGATCGTTCCCGACAAGCCGCTCCCCGTGCTCGAGGCGATCGCGGCGGTCAAGAAGTTCAAGGGGCCCAAGTTTGATCAGTCGCTCAACATCTGTCTGCACCTCGGGATCGACACCAAGCACGCCGACCAGGCGCTGCGCGGCTCGGTCGCTTTGCCCAAGGGCATCGGCAAGAGCAAGCGTGTGGTCGCGTTCTGCCCCGAGGACGTGGTCGAGGCGGCTATGGAGGCCGGTGCCGTCGAGGCCGGCGGCAAGGATCTTGTCGAAAAGATCGAGAAGGGCTGGTCCGGGTTCGACGTGGTCGTGGCCTCGCCGGACATGATGCGGATCATCTCGAAGCTCGGCCGAATGCTCGGCCCCAAGGGGCTGATGCCCTCGCCCAAGGCCGGCACCGTCACGCCCAACGTCCCGCAGGCCGTCAAGGAATACGCCGCCGGCAAGCTCGAATACCGCGCCGACAAGGGCGGCAACATCCACGGCGTGCTGGGCAAGCTCAGCTTCCCGGACGATGACCTGGCCGAGAACTTCGAGCACTTCGTGGGCACGATCGTCAAGATCCGCCCCTCGACGGTCAAGGGAAAGTACGTGAACAAGATCACCATCAGCGGGACCATGACCCCCGGCGTGCAGGTCAAGCACGAGGCGTTGGCGGATTAGCCGCGCCGTGACGCAGTGTGAGGACGCGAACCATGTCCAGGAATGTCAAAGAACTGATCCTGAACGACTACAAGTCGCTGTTCAAGGGGCACGACGACGCGCTGCTGGTGAGCATCCGCGGCATCGACGCCAACAGCAACACCACTATCCGCCGCACGCTGCGTTCAAAGGACATCCGCCTCACCATCATCCGCAACTCGCTGGCCAGGCGGGCGTTCGAGGGCACGGGGCTCGAGGGGCTCTGCTCGCTGCTCTCGGGCGCCAACGCGCTGGCGTACGGCGCCGAGTCCGCCGTACAGATCGCTCGCGAGATCGTCGATCTCCTCAAGGACTTCCCCGGCATCGAGCTCAAGGGCGCGGTGCTCGACGGGCAGGTGTTCGTGGGCGACGCAGGCGTCAAGGAGCTGAGCAGGTATCCGACCCGCGACGAGGCCATCGCCAACACCGTCACGCTCGTGCTCAGCCCCGCGCGAAACCTCATGGGCCAGGTCAAGGGACCGGGCGCGGGCATCGCGGGCATCATCAAGACCATCGAGGAGAAGCTCGAAAAGGGCGAGCAGATCGCCAGGGTCGGCTGACCCAGACCACAACGACCGTTCCACACCCGACTGGTCCGTAACGGACTAAAGCGCCGAATGGTTCGGCCCCTCTCGGGTGGGCATGACACGAGGCTCGCCAGAGTCCTCGGTTCGAAGAAGTGAGACACCATGTCTGAAGAAACCACGACCAAAGAGTTTGACGCCAAGATCAAGACCCTCGGCGACACGATCGCGGACCTGACGCTCAAGCAGGCTGTTGAGCTCGGCGACTACATGAAGGACACGTACGACATCGAACCTGCCGCCGCAGGCGCGGTCATGGTGGCGGCTGCCGGTGCCGACGCCGCGGACGAGGAAGAAAAATCCGACTTCGATGTCGTTCTCAAGAGCTTCGGCGAGAAGAAAATCCAGGTGATCAAGACCGTGCGCGAGGCGCTGGGGATCGGGCTCAAGGAGGCCAAGGAGCTCGTCGACAGCGCGCCGGTCAAGGTCAAGGAAGGGCTGGCCAAGGAAGAGGCCGAGGCCCTCAAGGAAAAACTCGCCGAGGCCGGCGCCGAGGTCGAGATCGCCTGATCGCCGTTCCGCCAGGTGTGCGGTTGCACATTTGTTGAATATTTCTCGCCCGTCCCGCGTTCGGGGCGGGTTTTTTCACAAAAAATCCGGCTTGTTCGGGAATTATATGGCCTAACACGGCGAATGTGGGCTGGCACCGCGTTTGCCACGCGCCCGCGAGGGGGGTACACTGTGCGGCTCGACGCGAGGCGTGAATCTGTCCTGCTCAACGGATGCGGTGTAAAAACGGTGCGACAGGGACCGGGTGCTGTTCAGTATCAGTGAAGAAAATCCGAGCGCGCGGTGCGTGTGTGCACGCGCGGCTCTGTAACCATCGCGAGGACTTCGATGGCTGCGACCAAGGTGCGCGACTTTTCCAAGCGTGGCGATGCGCTGCAGATCTCCGATCTGACCACGACGCAAACCGATGCGTACGAGCGCTTCCTTCAGTTCTCGAAGGGGCCCGAAGAGCGATCCCCGCAGTGTGGGCTCGAGGCGCTCCTGCGCGAGATCTTTCCGATCGAATCATACGACGGGACGATGAGGCTTGAATACCTGAGCTACACGCTCGAAGAGCCTCGTTATACCCCCGACGAATGTCGAGAGCTGCGACTCACCTACGGGCGCCCGTTCCGCGTCTCCGTTCGGCTCTGGCGCGAGGGCAGGCCGGACCTCCCCGAGGAGGACATCTACCTCGGCGAGTTCCCGATCATGATGGGCGGCGGCGAGTTCATCGTCAACGGGGCCGAGCGTGTCATCGTCAGTCAGCTCCACCGCTCGCCCGGCGTGGACTTCTCCATCGTCTCGAGCGAGGGCGACCGCCCGCTCCACTCGGCGCGCATCATCCCGGAGCGCGGGTCGTGGATCGAGCTGGAGGTGACCAAGAAAGATGTGCTGTCGATGCGCATCGACCAGTCCACCAAGCTCTCGGCGACGACCTTCCTCCGCTGCCTCGACGATTCCGTCGCGGAGACCGACGCTGTCCTGAGCCTCTTCTACGAGGTCAACGAGATCAAGGCTGCGGACGTCAGGCCCGAGCAGTGGGCCGCCCGCTCCATCATCGACACCGAGACCGGCGAGGAGCTCGTGCACGTCGGGTGTCAGATCGGTGAGGAGGTCGTCGAGGCCGTCCTCAACTCGTCGCTCAAGACCATCCACGTCATCCAGAACCCCTCGGACACGCTGATCCTCAACACCGTGGCCGAGGAGAATCTCGAGCAGTTCGAGACGGCCAAGACCGAGTACGAGCGCGCGCTGCTCAAGGTCTACTCGAAGCTGCGCCCGGGCAACCCGCCGCAGGTCGAGAAGGCCAAGCAGCTCTTCGTCGAAAAGTTTTTCGACGTCAACCGGTATCGTCTGGGGCGAGTCGGCCGATTCCGCATCAACCGCAAGTTCTCGCTGGACACCCCCGCGGACCTGATGTTCATCCGGGGCGAAGACTTCCTGCGCGTCATCCAGTACATCCTCGACCTGCGGTCCAACCGGCTCGATCCCAAGACCAACCGACCCGTGGCCCAGATCGACGATATCGACCATCTCGGGAACCGGCGTCTGCGCACGCTGGACGAGCTGGCTGTCGAGGAGCTGCGAAAGGGCTTCCTCAAGCTCAGACGCACCGTTCAGGAGCGCATGAGCGTCAAGGATCCGGACGAGCTGGCCAAGATCGCCGACCTCGTCAACAGCAAGTCCATCTCCTCGGCCATCGACTTCTTCTTCGGGCGCAGCGAGCTGAGCCAGGTGGTGGACCAGACCAACCCGCTGTCCAGCCTCGTGCACGAGCGTCGCCTGTCCGCGCTGGGCCCGGGCGGGCTCAACCGCAAGCGGGCCGGGTTCGAGGTCCGCGACGTGCACATCAGCCACTACGGCCGGATCTGCCCCATCGAGACCCCCGAGGGCACCAACATCGGGCTGATCTCGTCGCTGGGCGTCTTCGCCTCGGTCGACGACTACGGCTTCCTTCGCACGCCGTACCGAAAGGTCAAGGGCGGCAAGATCACCAAGGAGATCGTCAATCTTCGTGCTGACGAGGAGATCCGCGCCGTGCTGGCGCCGACGGACGCGCTGGACCTGGACGGCACGCTCAAGAGCGGCACGATCCTGGCCCGTGTCGACGGCGAGCTGGCCGAGGTCGACGCCTCGCAGGTCGATTTCGTCGACATCGCACCCAAACAGATCGTGGGAATCTCGGCCGCCCTCATCCCCTTCCTCGAGCATGACGACGCCAACCGCGCCCTCATGGGCTCGAACATGCAGCGGCAGGCGGTCCCGCTCATCAAGGTCGATCCGCCGTGCGTGGCCACGGGTCTTGAGAAGGACATCGGCGTCAACTCCGGGATGACGGTCAAGGCCCGCACCGCCGGCACCATCACCTACGTCGATTCCGAACGCATGATCATCGACAACTCGGACGAGTATGTGCTCCGCAAGTTCGTCGGGCTCAACGAGCGCACGTGCCAGAACCAGCGCCCGCTTGTCAGGATGGGCCAGCGCGTCAAGAAGAATCAGATCATCGCCGACGGCGCCTCGACCCGGGAGGGCGAGCTGGCGATCGGCAAGAACGTGCTCGTCGGTTTCAACACGTTCGACGGGTACAACTTCGAGGATGCCATCGTCATCTCCGAGCGGCTGGTCAAGGACGATGTCTTCACGTCCATCCACATCGACTCGTTCGACGTCGAGGTGCGCGAGACCAAGCTCGGCCGCGAGGAGTTCACACGCGACATCCCCAATGTCTCGGAGAAGATGCTCAACAACCTGGACGAGCACGGCGTGATCCGCGTCGGCGCCCGCGTCGGGCCGGGCGACATCCTCGTCGGCAAGGTCAGCCCAAAGAGCAAGACCGAGCTGACGCCCGAGGAGAAGCTGCTGCACGCGATCTTCGGCCGGGCCGGCGAGGACGTGAAAAACGACTCGCTCGAGGTTCCCGCCGGCTCGTCGGGCATCGTCATCGGCGCCAAGAAGTTCTCACGCCGAATGCACATGTCCGAGTTTCAGAAGAAGCAGCTCACCGACGATATGGCCGCGTTCGAGGCCGAGATGAACGCCAAGGCCATCGACCTGTTCAAGCAGATGACCGAGGCCATCAACAAGGTCATCGGCACCGAGATGGTCGACCCGATGACCCGCCAGAAGGTCGGCGCCAGCGATATCCCCGAGGTCATCCTCGAGCAGATCAAGACCTACGACGTCAAGTGGGCCAAGGGCTCCAAGGACGCTCGCGAGCGGGCCGAGACAATCCGCTCGCAGTTCTGGCCACGCATCGAGGCGATCGAGTCTGAAAAGCTCCGCAAGCTCTCGCACATGAAGCGCGGCGACGAGCTGCCCACCGGCGTCCTGGAAATGGTCAAGGTCTATGTCGCGACCAAGCGGCAGCTCTCCGCGGGCGACAAGATGGCCGGCCGACACGGCAACAAGGGCGTCATCGCGCGCATCGTCCCCGAGGAGGACATGCCGTTCATGGAGGACGGCACGCCGGTGGACGTGCTGCTCAACCCGCTGGGCGTTCCCAGCCGAATGAACGTCGGGCAGATCCTCGAAACCCACCTCGGGTGGGCGGCCCGTGTGCTCGGCTTCCAGGCCGTCACTCCAGTCTTCGACGGCGCCACCGAGGATGAGGTCCACAAGGCCATCGATGAGGCCAACGTGCACGTCGCCGCCCGGCTCAAGGAGTACGAGCAGACCGGCACCTGGCCCCACCCGCGCGAACTGCTCGCCCACATGCCCCGCGGCGGGAAGATCCAGCTGTACGACGGCCGCACCGGCGAGCCCTTCCAGCAGCGCACCACCGTCGGCTTCATGTACCTTCTCAAGCTGCACCACCTCGTGGACGACAAGATCCACGCCCGCGCCACCGGGCCTTACTCGCTCATCACCCAGCAGCCGCTGGGCGGCAAGGCGAGAACCGGAGGCCAGCGCTTCGGCGAGATGGAGGTCTGGGCGCTCGAGGCGTACGGCGCCGCGTACATCCTCCAGGAACTGCTCACCGTCAAGAGCGACGACGTCGAGGGCAGAACCAAGATTTATGAGTCGATGGTGAAGGGCACGAACAGCCTCGAAGCGGGCATGCCCGTCGCCTTCGACGTCCTGTGCAACGAACTCAAGGGACTGGGCATGAATGTGACGTTGGAGAAGAGGCGCCTCGAAGGCGCAAGCTTGCTGTAGCAGCACATGGTCTCACTGCACGCGCGACAATTCGTACTGCCCCGATCGCTCGACCCCGAGTCCCGGGCCAAGTTGAGCCGGGCGTTTGGGCTGTATGTTGTTCGGCCGCTCCTCATAGCGAGCGCCGCATTCGTCGGAATGTCTGCGATGTTCGCTTGGCGCGGGGAGCGGTTCGATTTACAAGTGGCGCTCAGTTACGCGGGAATATTTGGGTTTGGTTGGACGATCATGCCCTTTGTCTTGGCCAGCGAGCGCCGGCGAAGAACCGCGCTGCTTCGCAAAAAGGGCGCATTGCGGCGAATGTGGCGGGAGACGGAGAAAGAGGTTGAGCGGTTGCGCTCATCCAAGAACGAACGCTGACACGCCGGGGCTCTGAGCCCCGCTGACACCTGGGAGTAGTGGTCACATGACAGAAAGCGTCTACGACCGCGTCAACGATTTCACCGCTGTCAAGGTCACCCTCGCGTCGCCCAACGACATCAGGGCCTGGTCCTTCGGCGAGGTGAAGAAGCCCGAGACTATCAACTATCGCACGTACCGGCCCGAGAAGGACGGGCTGTTCTGCGAGCGGATCTTCGGCCCGGAGCGCGACTACGAGTGCTCGTGCGGCAAGTACCGCGGCACGAAATACAAGGGCATCATCTGCGACCGCTGCGGGGTCAAGGTCACGCACTCGCGCGTGCGCCGCAAGCGTCTCGGCCACATCAACCTCGCCGCGCCGGTCGTGCACATCTGGTTCTTCAAGAGCCTTCCCAGCCGGCTGGGCACGCTGCTGGGCGTCAAGACCAGCGATCTCGAAAAGATCGTGTACTTCCAGGACTACATCGTCATCGAACCCGGCGACGTGGCCGAGCTGAAGTTCAAGCAGCTGCTTACCGAGGACGAGTTCCGCGTGGCGCAGGAGACGCACGGCAACGCGTTCACCGCCCTCATGGGCGCAGAGGCCATACGCGAACTCATCGAACGCATCGACCTCGACGAGACCGCCGTCGAGCTGCGCCAACAGCTGAACGAAACGCGCTCCAAGCAGAAGACCAAGGATCTGGCCAAGCGTCTGAAGCTGGTGGAGCAGGTGCGCGGCAGCGAGAACGACCCGGCCTGGCTGGTGATGGACGTCATCCCCGTCATCCCGCCGGACCTGCGCCCGCTCGTGCTGCTCGAGAGCGGGAACTTCGCCACCAGCGATCTCAACGATCTCTACCGACGCATCATCAACCGCAACAACCGCCTCAAGAAACTCATGGACCTCAACGCGCCCGAGGTCATCATCCGCAACGAGAAGCGGATGCTCCAGCAGGCCGTCGACGCCCTGTTCGACAACAACCGCTGCCGCCGGCCCGTGCTCGGCTCGTCCAACCGCGCGCTCAAGTCGCTCACGGACATGATCAAGGGCAAGCAGGGGCGCTTCCGCGAGAACCTCCTGGGCAAGCGCGTCGACTATTCCGCGCGCTCGGTGATCGTGGTCGGCCCCGAACTGCAGCTGCACCAGGTCGGCCTGCCCAAGAAAATCGCGCTGGAACTCTACCAGCCTTTCATCATCCGCAAGCTCAAGGAGCACGGCCTGGCCGACACCATCAAGAGCGCCAAGCGCATGCTCGAACGCCGAGACCCCGAGGTCTGGGACATCCTCGAAGAGGTGATCTACCAGCATCCCGTGCTCATCAACCGCGCGCCGACGCTGCACCGGATGGGCATCCAGGCCTTCGAGCCCGTCCTGGTCGAGGGCAACGCCATCAAAATCCACCCGCTGGTCTGCACCGGGTTCAACGCGGACTTCGACGGCGACCAGATGGCCGTCCACCTCCCCCTCTCCATCGAAGCCCAGGCCGAGGCCCACGTGCTCATGCTCTCGACGCACAACATCTTCTCGCCGGCCAACGGCAAGCCGATCATCACGCCCTCGCAGGACATCGTCATGGGCGTCTACTTCATCACCAGCGAAGCGCCCGGCGCGATCGAGCCCAAGACCTACAAGCACTTCAAGGACCGCCAGGAGGCGATGTTCGCATACGACCACGGCAAGATCACCATCCATGACAAGATCCAGGTCCGCCTCGAACACTTCGACATGATCGTCTCGGAACAGGAGGGCCCCACCGAGCCGCTGCCGGAGAATCGACGCGTCATCACGACCGTCGGGCGCGTCATGTTCAGCGAGATCCTGCAGTCGGGCATGCCGTACTACAACTGCTCGCTCGGCAAGAAGGGCTGCGCCCGCGTGATCGACGACGCCTACCAAGTGCTGGGCCGACCCGGCACCATCGAGCTGCTCGATCGCATGAAGGACATCGGGTTCAAGCAATCGACGCTGGCGGGGTTGAGCTTCGGCGTCAACGACCTGCGCATCCCGGACTCGAAGGCCACGCTGCTCGCCGACGCCCAGAAACGCGTCGACCGCGTCGAGAAGAACTACGACCGCGGCATCATCACCGAACGCGAACGCTACAACCAGCTTCTCGACATCTGGGCCCACTGCCGCGAGCAGGTCACCAAGGCGCTGGTCGAGACCCTCAAGCACGACTACCGCGACGCGGACGGCGGCTACGTCGCGGTTGACGACCCCGAGGGCCGCCCATACCTCAACCCCGTCTACCTCATGTCCGACTCCGGCGCTCGCGGAAACATCAGCCAGATGATGCAGCTCGCGGGCATGCGCGGGCTGATGGCCAAGCCCAACGGCGAGATCATCGAAACCCCCATCCGCGCCAACTTCCGCGAGGGGCTCACGATCCTGGAATACTTCTCCTCCACCCACGGCGCCCGCAAGGGACTGGCCGACACCGCACTCAAGACCGCCGACTCCGGCTATCTCACGCGCAAGCTCTGCGACGTCGCTCAGTCCGTGATCATCGGCGAGCATGACTGCGGCTCGAGGCGCGGCATCGTCAAGCGCGCCACCTACAAGGGCGAGGAGATCGACGTCCCGCTCAGCGAACAGATCATCGGCCGGGTCTCGCTCAACGCCGTCATCAACCCCGTCACCGACGAGGTCATCGTCGTCGCCAACGAGATGATCACCGCCGAGGCGGCGGAGAAGATCGAGAACCTCGGCGTCGATTCCGTCACCGTTCGCTCGCCGCTGACGAGTGATTCTCGCACCGGATGCTCCGCGCTGGACTACGGCATGGACATGTCCACCGGCAAGCTGGTCGAGCAGGGCATGGCCGTCGGCATCATCGCCGCACAGTCCATCGGCGAGCCGGGCACGCAGCTCACCATGCGCACGTTCCACACCGGCGGCATCGGCACACGGGCCATCGCCGAAAGCGAACACCGCGCCGGCACCACCGGCGTCATCGAGCTGCGCGAGTGCAACCAGGTCGCCGTGATCGACGACGACGGAAAAGAGGCGTTCGTCACGCTCAAGCGCAACGGCGAAATCGCCATCCTCGACGACAAGGGCCGCGAACTCGAGAAGTTCAAGAGTCCCTACGGCGGCTTCATCTATGTCAAGTCCGGCGAGTCCGTCAAACGCGGGCAGCTCGTGGTCAAGTGGGACCCCCACCGCACGCCGATCCTCGCCGAGAAGGACGGCATCGTTCAATTCGTTGACATCCAGCTCAACGAAACCGTGCGCGAGGAAGACGCCGGCCGAGGCCAGAAGGCCCTCGTCATGATCGAGCACAAGGGCGAGCTGCACCCGCAGATCAATATCGTCGACGAGGCCGGACACATCCTCGACTTCCACTATCTGCCCGCCAAGGCCCGCATCGAGGTCAAGGACGGGCAGAAGATCCCGGCCGGTCACATGCTCGCTCGACAGCCGCGCGCCGCAGGAGGCTCGCAGGACATCGTCGGGGGCCTCCCACGCGTCACCGAGATCTTCGAGGCCCGCAAGCCCAAGGATCCGTCCGTCATGGCCGAGATCTCAGGCGTCGTCGAGATCCATTCCGACAAGCGCAAGGGGAAGATGACCATCCGCATCATCTCCGACGCCGCCATCGAGAAAGACCACCACGTCGCAACCGACAAGCAGATCCTCGTTCACGCGGGAGACTATGTCTCCGCGGGCGACGCCCTCACCGAGGGACCGCAGGTCCCGCACGACATCCTGCGCATCAAGGGCGAGGAAGCTCTGTGGGCCTACATGCTCGACGAGGTGCAGAACGTCTACCGCGCCCAGGGCGTCACCATCAACGACAAGCACATCGAGCTGATCCTCTCGCAGATGCTGCGAAAGGTCCGCGTCGAGACCATCGGCGACAGCGACTTCCTCCCGCACGAGGTCGTCGACAAGTTCCACTTCCGCAGCAAGAACGCGGGCATCGCCGGCATGGTCACGGTCGTCGACGCCGGCGGCACCGATCTTCGCGCCGGCGAACTCGTCTCCAGGGATGCCGTCAAGGAGGCCAACGCCCGCGCCGAAGCCGACGGCAAGGATCCCGCCAAAACCAAAAAGGCCAAGCCCGCCGCCGGCCGAACACTGCTGCTGGGCATCACCAAGGCCTCGCTTCAGTCCGAGTCATTCCTCTCGGGCGCCTCCTTCCAGGAGACGACCAAGGTGCTCACCGAGGCCGCCCTCCGTGGGGCCGTGGACCACCTCGTCGGACTCAAAGAAAACGTCCTGCTCGGCCACCTCATCCCGGCCGGCACCGGTTTTCGAGCCTATCAGAACTACCGTGTCGAGCACCACGGCGAGCCGGTTGCCGACGAGCAGGACGACGAGCAGCGCATGCTCGAAGAGGCGGCACAAGCCGCCGAAGCCCTGGGCGCGGACCCGAACGTCACCATCGGCGTGCCCCAGGTCGAGGTCAAGGAGATCGCCGTCACCGGCGCCGAGACGCGCGCCGACACCTGATACGGATTACACAATCCGCTCGTGCGTGTGGTGGGAACAGGCGTCGCTTCCTCCCTCCCTCCCGATTCCATCGGGACATCGAACGGGCTGGATGGATGTCTGTGTGATGCTCGCGACAACCGAGCCTCCGACGGAAGTCGGGCGGTCCTGCGCGATGCGCCGTCCTCGGGACCGCCCTGCTCCCGCGGGGCTCTGTTTCGAGCGGGAGACTCACTCGGGCATCCTCTCCCCCGGGGAGAGGAAATGCTCGCCCGCAGGGCGAGCGAGGTGAGGGGAGTTGGACGTACCAAAGCAAAGACACCCCTCACCCCAACCCTCTCCCAAGGGGAGAGGGAGCCTGAAGATCATCGCGCCGCATTTCTCGCACCGGGACGCAACCGTGCTTTCAGCCGCGCCCACAGGGAGCCAGTCCACCGCGACGGAGCAATCACGGCGGGCGGTCCTGCGCGATGCGCCGTCCTCAGGATCGCTCCGTGCCGTGTCATTCACGCACCCGCTTCAGTCCCACTCACGCCAGTCCGGCACATAGTGCGGCTCGTTCGTCCGTCCCACCGACCCGATGCCCATCTCGACATGCGTCAACCAGCCCGGCTCCGCGACCACCGCGCGCACCGAACCGTCCGCCCGTGCCGTTACCGCGGCCTGCTGCCCGTGACGGAATGATGTCGTCGGCGATTCGTTCCGTCTCCACCGACCCCGCCCCGCGTACAGCATCGGGGGATCCAGCAATGCGTTGTTCCTCGGCGGCGTTCCGGGCAACAGCGTGTCGGCAAACACGAACAAGTCGCTCGGCCCCTCGATCGAGGCGATCCGCCGCCACGGACGGTGCCCGATCACGCGGCTCCAACCGGGCGTCATGGACGGCGACAGGTAGTAGCCGTTGTACCCGAACGTGCTCGTCATCTCGTCCGTCGGACCCTGCCGGCGATACGTCCCGTCCGGCTGGCTCGGACACTCATACACGCTCCGCTCGCCCGGCATCGCGTCGAGGTACGGCGAGATGAACCCCCGCTCGTGATCCAGCCGCCCGCTCACGCTCCCGTCCGCCCCCCACCAGTACACACGGTCGTTGCCGCCGATCAGCGACCAGTCCGTGTACGCCAGCGGCATCACCCGATCGTCGAAGTCCTGCGCGTACAGCGTCCATCCCAGCACGAGCTGTCTCTGGTTGGACGCGCACACCGCCTGGCGCGCCGCCGACCGCGCCGCCGACAGCGCCGGGAGCAGCACCGAAACCAGCACCGCCACCGTCGCGACCGACACCAGGATCTCGATCAGCGAAAACCCGCGTCTGTTCACGGGCAGCCCCCCACAAATGCGTTCTGGAAGCACAGAAAGTCGAAGAGGTCGCACACATTCGGTCCCGTGCTCACATCGCACTGGCACGCGTACGATTCGCCCGATACGAACGACGACTGAAAGCACAAGAAATCGAAGATGTCCAGCCTGCCCGCGCCCGTCGAGCGGTCGCAGTCCGCATAGCACGTGCCGAACGCGTGCACGCCCTCGCGCCCCACCGTGTACAGCGCCCCGGCCACCGCCGCCGGGCTCGATCCCGCTCCCGCGAACGACCCCAATACGAACCCGCTCTCCATCGGTCGCCGCGACAGATCGATCGCGTACAGATCCGTGCACGCCCCGAACGACGACCCCGTCGCCGGCACCGCGCCCACCAGCAGCACCCCCGCGCTGGTCACGATCGGCTGCGTCGTCCACCCGCCCACGAGCAGAAACTCGCCCGGCTCCATCACGCCGTTGCCGTTGGTATCGACCCACGTGTCCAAGGCCGTGTTCCACACCCGCCGGGCGCTCGAGCCCAGATCCTCGAACAGCTCCACGCTCGGCGCCGACCCGAACCCCATGATTCCCCCGGCGAGCACGATCCGTCCGTCCGCCAGGGGCACGGGGATCGACGCCGTCCGGTTCGCCTCGATCGACCAGAGCAGCGCCCCCGTCGTGCCGTCCAGCTTCACGAGGTTGCCCGAGTTGAGCCCACCCGAGAACGAGTACGACGCCGCGTAGACGGACACGCCCGCACCCTCCGCGCGCACACTCACGCCCCCGACGAACGGCGCCGGCGTCGGATTCGTGAACGTCCACAGCGGTGGGGGGGGTACGACCGCGCCCGCCGCGTACGCCAGCACGCGCCCGTTCTCCGTGATCCCGCCACCCGCCGTGGCGACGTACACAACCCCGTTGCGATAGGCCGGCGTGCTCCCCGTCGCACGTCCGATCGCCACCGACCAGACGATCTCGCCCGGCTGGAACGGATTCGCCGTCGCATCGCGCGGATCAACATTAATGCAATACAGCCGCGAACCTGCGCCGAAACCGTCGTAGTCGGTGATGAACACGCGATCGGTCGGCCCGAGATCGCTGGTGACCACCGGCGACGCGTTCACGATCGTCCGTGCGAGCACAGCCGTCCATACGCGTGAGCCGCTCGCGCACTCGAACGCCGACACCTCGTCGCCCGCAGCCACGATCACCGTCCGGTGCTCCATATCGATCGCCGGCGTTGACCACGACTCAAACGCCCAAGGCGCAACCGCCGCGGACCACACCGGCGTACCGCTCGCATGATCGATCGCGAACAGCATGTACGCCCCGTTGACCTCCCCGACCGCGTACACCCGGCTCTCGTCCGCCACGACGCCGGCTTGGCCCACGAACGAGATCGGCGCGCCGCCCGCATCGCGGCCCATGATCCAGGTCGCCTTCGCCAGTGAAGGCGGCACACTGGATGCGATCGACACACGCCCCGGGTCGTGTGCCAGGTGCGTCCACACGCTCTGGGCTCTCGATCCCGCGCAGCACAACATCACGACGCACGCGCTCATCGCGCTCCGACTCCCTCTCCCCTTCCACCTCCCTCTCCCTTTGGGAGAGGATTGCGAAGGGCGATCCGCGCTCCGGCTCCCTCTCCCTTTGGGAGAGGGTTGGGGTGAGGGCTCTGGGTTCTTCGTGATCCAGCGTTACGACAGACGCCG
>JADFOF010000326.1 GCA_022563015.1 Planctomycetota bacterium | reverse complement strand
TTATCCTTGGCGTTATGTGCGAGCAGTGCCTTGAGCGTCGAATTGCGTGGGTCCGGCTGGGCGGGGAACTGGGCACGGTAGTCCTCAAGAATAAAGGCACAGAGCCCGGTAACGGTCGGAGCCGCCATGGACGTACCGCAATTGACCGAGTATCCGCCGCCGCTGCATGTCGCGGGGCTGATCGGGCTCTCGGTTGCAACGATCATCTTGAACGGGTTGATCTTCCATCGGACGCTCGTGCCGGTGCGGCGGCTGCGGACGCTGGACGTGGTCGCCGTCAACGCAATCGCAACGCTGCTGAATTATCTCCCGTTCAAGATGAGCATCATCTCGCGCGTGCTGATTCACAATCGGCGCGACGGGCTCCCGCTCGGGCAGATCGCGGGCTGGCTCGCGGCGGTCGGCGTGGGCGGGATGATCAGTTTCGGGCCCATCGCATTGGTCAGCATGTGGCGGGGGGAGATGGACGCGATCTGGTTCGCGGCGAGCGGGGCCGGTGTCGTATCTCTTGCAGTGCTGACGGTCGCGCTCTCGCGTTACTTTGGAGGCGAGCGAGGAAAGCGTCGGATCGAACAACTGGTCGCTGCGCTGCGTGTGCCCATGGGCCAACGGGCGCTCGATACGGCACTCGTTACAGAAGCACACCAGGGGCTCGACATGCTCGGCCACACGCGCACGGTCGCGGCGGTGGTGGGGATTCGCCTCGGTGACCTCGCGGTGCAGGCGGCGCGGTTCGTCGTGGCGGCGGCGCTTCTGGATGTTGCGTTTTCACCTGGGCAGGCGACTCTATTTGCGGTCGTGTACTTTTTCATCGGTGTCGTTTCGCCCGCCGGCATGCTCGGAACGCGCGAGGGCGGCACCATCGCATTCGCCGCCATGCTCGGCATGAGCGAGTCTGAATATTCTGCGCTCGCTCCCGTCCTGCTCCTGGTCACCGCGACGGAGGTCATCGGTGCGTTCGTTATGGCGAGTCTTTCAATCGCGTGGCTTCGACCGGACAAATTGCTCAAGATGAAAGCGGGGAACTCGCGGACGAACGCGGAAGCGGCGGATACTCCTGACAACGTGGGGTCAGGCGACTCGCCGAGCGTATGATTGCTTCCTATGAAGATCGCCCTTGCGCAGATCAATCCGACGGTCGGCGACATCGACCACAACGCCTCTCTCATCGAATCGAGCATTGCTCGCGCACGCAGCGCGGGGGCGCATCTCGTCGTCTTTCCCGAACTCGCGATCAGTGGCTATCCGCCCAAAGACTTGCTGCTCGAGGAAGGCTTCGTCGCGCGGTGCGCCGCAGTCGCCAAGCGCATCGGTGAATCGGCGACGGAGGGAATCGCTGCGATCATCGGGTGCCCGCTCCCACTTGACGGCGGGGGCGTAGCAAACGCCCTGCTCGTGTACGAAAACAACACGTTTATCGACTATTACGACAAGCGACTGCTCCCGACGTACGACGTGTTCGACGAGGACCGCTATTTCACCCCCGGCTCGCGATCGGTGGTCGTTGAACTGGGGCCAGACCGGACACGCGTCGGGCTTGCAATCTGTGAAGACCTGTGGCGAGGCGAGGACGCGGGGTTCAGCGCCCGCTATCGCGACGACGGCGACCCCATCGCGGAACTGAGCGAGAAGAACATCGATCTGCTCGTCTCACCCTCCGCCAGCCCGTTTGTGATCGGCAAGGGCAGGCGACTCCGCGAGATCCTCGTGCGACACGCCAGGATGCTCGGCGCTCACATCGCCTCGCTCAACACCATCGGCGGCAACGACGAGTTGATCTTTGATGGCCACTCGACCGTCCACGCGCCCGACGGCTCGCTTGTGGCGGCGGCGGCTGGGTTCCAGGAAGACCTGCTCGTGTGTGACCTTTCCGTCGCGGCCAATGTGATGAGCGGCTCGAATGGCGGCTCGAACGGAGGCTCGAACGGCGGCTCGATGATCGCCCCCACGACCAAACCGGTGATCGATCCGAGAATCGAAGCAGGCGCAGACGAACTCATCTTCCGCGCACTCCGGCTCGGCGTGCATGACTACCTCGCCAAGACCGGGTTCCGCTCGGCCATCATCGGGCTCTCGGGCGGGATCGACTCGGCGCTGACCACGGCCATCGCCGTCGACGCCCTGGGCGCGGACGCGGTCACTGCCTTCTTCATGCCGTCGCAGTACACGGCCGTCCGGTCGTTGGACGACGCGACCAAGCTCGCCTCCGGCCTCGGCGTGCGGATGGACGTCATCGCCATCGAGGGCTTGCTCGCGGCCTACGTGGGCGAGCTTGGCCCGCTGTTCGAGGGCCGCGAGCCGGACGTGACCGAAGAGAACCTCCAGGCGCGCATCCGCGGCAACCTGCTGATGGCCGCGTCCAACAAGTTCGGTTGGATCGTGCTGACGACCGGCAACAAGAGCGAGATGGCGACCGGCTACGCGACGCTGTACGGGGACATGGCTGGGGGCTTCGCCGTCATCAAGGACGTGCCCAAGACGCTGGTGTTCGAGCTGGCGCGCCACCGCAACGAGAGCGCCGGACGCGAGGTCATCCCCGCCTCGATCATCGAGCGCCCGCCGACGGCGGAGCTGCGGCCCGACCAGTTGGACGAGGACTCGCTACCGCCGTACGCGACGCTCGACCCGGTGCTGGAGGCGTATGTGGAGCAGGACAGGAGCCGCGAGGAGATGCTGGCCGCTGGCATGGCGCCCGATGTCGTCGACCAGACGATGCGCCTCGTGGACCGCAGCGAGTACAAGCGGCGCCAGGCGCCGCCGGGCGTCAAGATCACGCGCCGCAACTTCGGCCGCGACCGGCGGCTGCCCATCGTCAACCGCTACCGGCCCTAGGGCCATACCGTGGGTCAGCGACGCCGCCCGTTATGGGTGCAGGGCACCGCACTGAGTGACATCCGTGGCTTGCGGGTTCGGGGGCCTTTTCGGCACACTCGCCGCGCCATCGTCACTGAGGGGATGTGATAGCATCATGAGCGGTAGTGGCGGTGAAGAGACGAGGCCATCACGTGTCTAAGAAGGAAGAAGCACTCGAGCTGGCTCTCGGTCAGATTGAACGCCAATTCGGCCGTGGATCGATCATGCGCATGGGCGACGCGGCCCAACGCATGCATGTGGAGGCGATCCCGACAGGCTCCATCTCCCTGGACATAGCCCTCGGCATCGGGGGCATCCCAAGGGGACGTATCACCGAGATC
>JADFOF010000325.1 GCA_022563015.1 Planctomycetota bacterium | reverse complement strand
CCGCGAGAGCGTCATCACCCGGCGCTGGCAGGTCTACGAGGAAGAGACCTTCCCCGTGCTCGCGCTGTACCCCGGGGAGATCATCCACGAGGTGGACGCGGTCGGCTCACCCGCCGACGTGCTCCAGAACGTGCTCGAAGCCGTTGTTCCGATCCAGGAAACGCACTTCCAGAACGCGCTGGACGCGGAGTGACCGGCCTCTCGTAACCGTCGCGGCTGGAGTCGGGGAAATGTTCCCCCCCGCCTGGCCCAACTCGTCAGAGGCGGCTCACATCGTGTATGATCCGAGCATGATTCATGCACGAAACGCCTTCACGCTCATCGAATTGCTCGTCGTCATCGCCATCATCGCCGTGCTCATCGGCATCCTGCTGCCCGCGCTGGGACAGGCGCGACTGACCGCAAAGACGACGGTCTGCGGCACGAAGCTCCAGCAGCTCGGCGTCGCGCTCAACCTGTACGAGAACGACTTCGATCGTCAACTGCCGCAGATGCTCGGCCCGAACTTCACGGGCGGTCAGACCGTGATCGGGGCGCTCTTCGGCGGGAAGAAGGGCACGCTGCCTTTCTTCGGAATCAGCACCTTTGGCCCTTCGTCACGCCCGCTCAACCCTTATGTGACCGACACGGTGTTCGAGCCGGACGAGAACGGCGGCAACGCCGAGATCGCGCCGTTCGAATCCCCGTCCGATGAGGGCATCACGAACACCGGCATCCCGATCCCCGGCTTCGAGCGCGCCGACTTGATGTACGACCTGATCGGATCCAGCTATACGCTCAACGACCACGCGCTGGATCTGAACCCGCTGGGCGACGATGTCCCGACGCTCGTCCCGGCCGACGGCGGCCGAATGCCGTACGTTCTCGACACCGCCAAGACCTGGGTGCTCGCCTCGCACACGATCTATAACCATGACGACGACGCGGACCGCGGCATGTACTGGTACGGCAGCGAGCAGGGGCGCGTCGCGCGTGCCAACCTGCTCTTCCTCGACTCGCACGTGAGAACCGCTGTTGACGTTCCGAACATCCCCGGCGAGGTCGAGAACACCACCCCAGACTATACGTTCCTGCCCACGCCGGACTGGATCAGGTAGACGCGACCCGGGCTATCCCCCGCCGTACCCGCTGCGGTTTTGCTGGTCTGCGGCGCGCTGCGCTGTCGAGACGGCGTGGAAACTGATCGCCTGCTGCGCCCGCTCCGGCGATTCGGGGAGCATCAGCCACCCCCAGAACCCCGGCGATCCGTAGCTCCGCACCGTCGTCGGCGGGTGGAACTGAAACGCGAACGGAATGACCCGGTCCGAATCATCGATGTTGCCGAAATGATCGAGCGGTCGGTTCCAATAGTCGTCGCGGAACGGGTTTCGGTTCCGGTCGTTCCACATTTCGACGATGTCCACCGGCACCCAGACGACGCCATCGCTCTTGGGGTCGTACAGCGCGAACTCGACCCACGCGCGGAACTTGTTCTCCTTTTTCCCCCGCTTGAGAAACTCGTCTTCATCCTCGTTCACGTCCCACCCGATGACCGTGCGGGCCGGAATCCCGGCTCGCCGATACACCGACGCCAGCAGGCAGACCATCTCGAACTCGTTGCCGCGCCGGGTGCTCGCAATGACCGGCACGCCGCGCAGCGCCACGCCCTCGAGCTCCCCGAGGCGATTGAAGCCCACCCCGATGCCCGCGATCTGCTGCACATGGCCGACCACCTCGCGCGCCAGCACCTTCGCCGCCACGACCGGATGGACCTTCTTGACGTCGCCCTTGGTCCAGTCCTTGACCATCCGATCGATGATCTTCATGTCGTAGGGCCTGCTGCCCGAGGCGTAGTCCACGAACATCTGCGGCTCGAAGCTGGACGCGGCGTCCGGGGGCCACTGGTTCGGCCAGATCGCTCGCGCCGCCGCCTCTTCGTTGAATCGCACCCGCGAGCACGTCACCGGGAGCTGGATCTTGAGTTCAAGCTCGCGCCCCGTCATCTTGATGATCCCCCACTTGCCCAGCCGGGTCCCCGAGTGATACCCCGCGAGGTACCCCTTGAAGGCGTCGTCGATGACCCGGTCGTCGAACGTCAGCACGCTCTTGACGCCGCGGTCGCTGAGCTCGCTGGTCGACGATTTCTGAATCACCGGAAAGACGACCGCCGTCTGATCAAAGCTCCACACGTCGTGCGCGGGCAGTTGATCAGGCCGGATGTGTCGCTGCTGCCACGCCGCGACCCGCACGTGAACGTTGAGCGTCCAGTCCTTGCTGTGGTACTGCTCGACGATCTCCTGGCCCGCGGCCGAACCCGCCGACCAGACCGCACTCACCGCGCCGACAAGGCCTGCCGTCACGAGGCGTCGCATCTTCGTCATTGGCATCGGAATCCCTTTCGACCGACCTGCCTCGATACTCGGTACGCCTGAACGCGACCCTGGTTGCGAGGCCTCGTCCGAATCGATCATACCACCGTCCGCCCGCCGTACAATGCCCCGGCCGACCGGCGGCCACCCGATTCGGCATCAGGGTCCTTCGGAGATGTTCCGTGTCCAAACCAATTCCCGCCGTGCGGGTCGAAGAGGATTCGATGGGCCCAATGGACGTGCCCGGCGATGTCCTGTACGGCGCCTCGACCCAGCGCGCGGTCCTGAACTTCCCCGTCTCGGGACGCCCGGTCCCGTTCGCCATCATCGCCGCTTTCGCGGCCCTCAAGGCCGCGTGCGCCGCCGCCAACCAGGACCTCGGCCTGCTCGATGCCCAGCGCGCCGACGCCATCGGCAAGGCGTGCGCCGGGATCGAGTCCGGCCTGACCGAGCACGGCGGGTGGGCCCGGCACTTCCCCGTCGACATCTACCAGACCGGCTCGGGGACATCGACGAACATGAACGTCAACGAGGTCATCGCCAACCTCGTCTGCATCGATCGAGACGCGCCCATCGGCTCGTCCAAGGATCCGGAGTATCTCGCTGCCGGCGGCGTGCACCCCAACGACCACGTCAACATGGGGCAGTCGTCCAACGACACTTTCCCCACCGCGATGCACGTCTCCGCCGTGGTCGCCATCAGCGCGGATCTTCGGCCGGCGGTGCGCCAACTGGCCGAGTCCCTGCAAGCCAAGGCCTCGCAGTGGGACGACATCGTCAAGATCGGCCGAACACACCTCCAGGACGCCACGCCCATTCGGCTTGGCCAGGAGTTCTCCGGCTACGCATCCCAACTCCGCCATGGGCTGCGACGACTCGATACCGCG